>CAZGOM010000025.1:0-40747 GCA_964527265.1 uncultured Phycisphaeraceae bacterium
CGCTGCCGAAGCTGAAATATGAGCCGTGGACACCGGTGATGCCGCCGCGCGTGGCGGATGGGGACGGGGACATTTTCCAGACGATCCGTCAGGGCGACATTCTGGTGCATCACCCGTATGAAAGTTTTTCAGACAGTGTGGAAGGGTTTATTAAAGCCGCGGCCAAAGACCCGAAGGTGCTGGCGATCAAAGTGACGCTGTACCGCACGAGCCCGGACTCGCCGTTTATCCCGGAATTGATCCGCGCTGCGGACTCTGGCAAACAGGTGGTGGCGCTGGTGGAGCTCAAAGCCCGCTTTGATGAAGAGCGCAACATGCAGCTGGCCCGTGTGCTGGAAAAATACGGCATTCACGTGGTGTACGGCCTGGTGGGGCTCAAGACCCACACCAAGACGTCGCTGGTGGTGCGCCATGAGCCCGACGGCATGCGCTGCTACGCCCACATCGGCACCGGCAACTACAACTCCCGCACGGCGAATGTGTACACGGACCTGGGGCTCTTCACCTGCAACCCGGAGATCACCCAGGACCTGGTGGAACTGTTCCACTTTTTGACGGGACGCAACCAGAAGCGGGATTTCAGGCAGCTTTTAATTGCCCCAGTGAATATGAAGCGGCGATTTGTGGAGTTGATCGACCGAGAGATCACCGCGGCTGCCGCTTGGAAGCAGCGCGGCGCGGACGCGAAGGACCCCAACCGGCCGCGGATCGTGGCGAAAATGAACTCGCTGGAAGACCGCGGGATTTGCCGCAAGCTGTATGAGGCAAGCCGCGCGGGGGTGAGGATTCAGCTCATCGTGCGCGGGTTTTGCTGCCTGAGGCCGGGCGTGCCGGGAATGAGCGAGAACATCACGGTGACCAGCACGATTGGACGCTTTCTTGAGCACAGCCGCATCTACTACTTCCACAACAACGGGGCGAGCGAGTATTACATCGGCTCGGCGGATTGGATGTACCGCAACCTCAACAACCGCGTGGAATGCATTACCCCGATCCACGAGCCTTCGGCACGGGCGCGGCTGCAGGAAATCCTGGACATCATGATGGCAGACCAGCGGCAAACGTGGGACCTTGCCAGCGATGGGGTCTACACCCAGCGTAAGCCTGACCCGGCGCGTCCTGAATCAGTGACCGGGGTGCATCAGAAGCTGATGGATCTGGCGCGGAAGTAATAAAGGTGACGACGTTGACCCACGCGCCCGGGATGCCGGGTGGCCGGGTTATCGCGTGCCCATAAGCCGCAGTCAAGGGAAAAGCATGTGTGATGAATATTCACCTCGGGTGGCATATGCCTTCTCGAAGCCTCCCGACAACCCGATGACCCGATACCCCGGGCGCGAGGACGCATCGTCATTCACTCTTTCCATGCCCACTTCGTTTAGACTGACGACCCAACCGTCACTCTGAGCGTACATACCTCATGGCCAAAGCTAATTCCGATACCGGCGCTTCTCCGACGCTGCTTTCCTGCCGCGATTTAAAAAAGCGGTATCACATGGGCGGAGAAGAGCTGCAGGTGCTCAGCGGTGTGAATCTGGGTGTTGAGCGCGGACAATGGCTGGCGATTCTGGGCTCGTCGGGATCGGGCAAGAGCACGCTGCTGCATCTATTGGGTGGGCTGGATCGGCCGGATTCAGGGGAAGTGATTTTTCAGGGGCAGTCGGTGTTTGACCAGCCGGATCGCGCAGTGAACCGTTATCGCAACAAAATGGTGGGGTTTGTGTTTCAGTTTTATCATCTGTTGCCGGAGTTATCGGCCCTCGAAAACGTGCTGGTATCCGGCATGATTGACCGCGGGCCGCTGGCCTGGCTGCGCGACCGCGGGCAGGTGCGCAAAGAAGCACTGGAACTTCTGGACCGCCTGGGCCTGTCGCACCGCTTGAAGCACAGACCATCCAAGCTGTCGGGCGGGGAACGCCAGCGCGTGGCCATCGCACGCGCATTGATCAACCGGCCTGCGCTGCTCCTGGCCGATGAACCCACCGGGAATCTGGACACCACGACGGGGCAGGCGATCCTGAAAGTGTTTCAGGAATTCCACAAGGCTGGGCAGGCGATCGTGATGGTGACACACGACGCGAAAGTGGCGCAGATGGCAGATAAGCAGGTGGTGCTGGAGGCGGGGCGGCTTAAGCAGGGTTGAGGTTTCAGCTCTGATGGAAAGGGCCAGGCCATGAAATACGTCGAAACATTCGATCAGGATCCGGGTGGGTGGTACGGGTGGATCAACAATGCTGCGGGGCCCAAGCCGCTGGAGATCAAGGACGGAAGCGTAATTAGCCGCAGTCCATGGTGGATCGATTACAACCACGCGCCGCCGGGGGCGGGGTATTTGAATCTGCTTTACATGCTCAACACGCGCGGCCGCGCGGGGGAGCATCAGCGCGAGGTGCAGGGGGAGAATCGGTTTATCGCCGGGCAGTATCCGACGGATTTCACCAACGCGCGCATGACGCTGCAGATGAAGGGGGAAATGATCGCCAGGGGCGCGCAGATGGTGCTGCTGTGTCAGTCGTATCAGGAGGGGATCTGCCCCGGCTGGATGCTGACAGGCAAGCGGTTTGAAGTGACCCGGGAATGGAGCGAGCAGACGGTGACGCTCACGCCGGACGAAGCGCTCTGGACCTGCCTGGGGGCGCGGCATGATCGGGCGGATTTTTATGGGAAGCTGCCGCTTGAGCGCGTGCTCAAAGATGTGAATACAAACATTCTGCTGGTACTGTTTCCCCTGGATATTGCACCGATGGGGCCCATTGCCGGGGACCCGCACATCCTGCGGCCGGAGAAGGATTACCCGGTGTGGCGATCCCGCCTGCCGGAGGGGTATGTGGTGTTGGATGAGGTGAGGATTGAGTTTGGGCCGGTGAGGTAAAAGGGATAGAAAAAGCCATTGCGTGGTGCAATGGCTTTTGAGGGGGACGATGTCTGTTATTTGGATTTGGGCCTTACTTGGCTTCGTCTTTGATCAGATCAGGATGGGCTTTTTTCACCTTCTCAGCCTTGGGCTTGGAGCTGCCTTGGATGTAGGGCTCGGTGGGGTGGGCGCGGGCGTAGTTCTGGTGGTATTCCTCGGCCATGTAGAAGGCACCCAGGGGCTCAAGTGTAGTGACGATGGGACTGGAGAATTTCTTTTTCTCCGTCAGTTCCTTGATCTTGTCCTGGGCGATTTTCTTCTGGGTGTCGTCGGCATAGAAAATGGCTGAGCGGTACTGCGTGCCCCGGTCTGCACCTTGCCGGTTCAAGGTGGTGGGGTCGTGGGCATCGAAGAAGATGTCCAGGATCTGCGCATAGCTGAGCTTGCTGGGGTCGTAGGTGATTTTGATGGCTTCGGCATGGCCAGTGTCGCCTCCGCAGACGGCTTTGTAATTGGCGGTGTCCGCGCTGCTTCCACCGGTGTACCCGGATTCAACATTGGTGACGCCCTTGATCTGCTCATAGGCGTATTCGGTGCACCAGAAGCAACCGCCGGCAACGATGGCGGTGGCGGTTTTGATGTTTGGGGTGTCGGCCAGCGGATCGGCCAGGGTGGCCAGCTTGTCGCTCTCGGTGAAGGTGAGGGATTCAGAGTTCATGCAGAAGCGCAGGCCGGTGGGCTTGGGGCCGTCGGGGAAGACGTGGCCCAGATGGGCGTCGCAGCGGGCGCAGAGGGATTCGACGCGGCGCATGCCGTAGGAATTGTCTTCTATTTCGGCGACGTTACCCGGCGCGATGGGTTGAAAGAAGCTGGGCCAGCCTGTGCCGGAGTTGAATTTGGAGTCGGAGGAGAAGAGCGGAAGGCCGCAGCAGACGCAGGAGTAAACCCCCTTTTTCTTGTTATCGAGCAAGGTGCCGCAGAAGGGGCGCTCGGTGCCTTTGGCGCGGGCGACTTTGTATTGATCGGGGGTGAGGCGCTTTTGCCACTCGGCGTCGGAAAGCTCAAGCTTGGGAGTGGCGAACGGGCCGACGAGCTGTCCCTGGGCATTGAAAACGCTGACTTTGACCATGGTCTGTTCTTTCGTGGTGGAAGCGGAGGTTTCAGAAGGAGCATCCGCGGCATGGACGACGCCGGATTGAGCCGCGGGCTTGGGGAGGGATTCAGGCGCTGTGGGGGCTTTTTTATCGCAGCCTGCGAAGGCTAAGAAAAAGGCCGCCATGAGCGCCAACGTGAAATGTAAAAAGTGAACGGGCATGTGTAAATAGTATGCGGGAAAGAGGAAAGAGTCTTGCGTCTTGTGTTGAGGAACGAAGACACAAGCCTGGTCGGGATCCGACCGGTGACACGCGGGGTTGAGCGGTCCGGCGGGCGAAATGGTGAGCGCGTGGTGCTTCGTATCACCTGAAATCTGAAGTTTTGGGGGTGGTTTGGGTTCTATAATGTTGACCCTTATGAGCACTAAAACAGATTCACGGCTGATTGAGACGCATGTTCTTTCTTGTGATGTGCTGGTGGCTGGCGGCGGGCCGGCGGGTGTGCCGTGCGCGCTGGCGGCGGCGCGTGGAGGTGCGAAGGTGGTGCTGATCCAGGACCGGCAGGTGCTGGGGGGGAATGCATCGTCGGAGATCAAGATGCATATTGTGGGGGCCAATGGGTTTGGGCATGCCGAGCGAGGGGAGGCGATGACGACGGAGGCCCGGGAGACGGGGATTGTGGAAGAGATCCGTGGGCGCAACTGTATTGAAAACCCGCAGCGGGCGGGGACGATGATGGACTTGATTCTCCTGGACATGATCAAGAGCGAGCCGAACATCACGCTGCTGCTTAATACGACGGTGATTGCGGCGGAGGTGGAGGGGAACCGGATCACCCGTGCGATCGCCGAGCGGCAGAGCACGGAAGATCGGTTTGTGGTGAATGCGAAGGTGTTTGTGGATTGCACCGGCGACGG
The DNA here is from genome assembly GCA_964527265.1 of uncultured Phycisphaeraceae bacterium. Classification (GTDB taxonomy): domain Bacteria; phylum Planctomycetota; class Phycisphaerae; order Phycisphaerales; family Phycisphaeraceae; genus CAZGOM01. Next base: position 4,866 of record CAZGOM010000025.1, read on the forward strand.
TCGTCTGGGGGCCGAAGCGGGGGCGCCGTTTCTGCGCGGGCGCGAAAGCAAGAATGAATTCGGCGAGTCTTTGGCGCAAGAGGCACACGACAACAAGAGCCTGGGGTCATCGATCATGTTCACGGCGCGGCGGCATGACAAAGCCATGCCGTTCAACCCCCCTGCCTGGGTGCGCAAGTTCAAAAAGGATGAGCTGAACTTCCGGCTTTATGACCTGCCGGGTGATGAAGAGCCTTCACTGGAATATGGCTTCTGGTGGGTGGAATGGGGCGGCCAACTCAACACGATCAAAGACAATGAACTGATCCGCGATGAACTTCTGGCCATCGTGCTGGGCATCTGGGATTACATTAAAAATGGGGAGACGGGGCAGGAAGCGCCCAAGCAGTGGCAGAAGGCTTCGGCCAATTGGGCGCTGGACTGGTTTGCCTTCGTGCCGGGCAAGCGCGAGAGCCGTCGCTTCATGGGGCAGCACATCCTGACGCAGAACGACATGGTGGGATCGCGCATATTTTCAGATGCGATCTGCTACGGCGGTTGGCCGATGGACCTTCACCCGCCGGAGGGCGTGGATGCGCCCAACGAGAAGCCTTGCACGCAGCACATTGTGCCCAACTTGTATGACATTCCGCTGGGTGCGTGCGTGTCGGACACGGTGTCGAATCTGATGTTCGCCGGGCGGGACATGAGCGCGACGCACGTGGCGTTTGCCTCGACGCGTGTGATGGCGACGTGCGCAGTGGTCGGGCAGGGCGTGGGGACGGCTGCGGCGTATGCCGTGCGCAAAGGCATCGCGCCTGACCAACTGTCCAGCAATGCGCAGGCGATGAAGGCGATTCAGCAGCGCTTGATGCGTGACGACAGTTTCCTGATCGACCGGCCCAACCTGGACCCCGACGACCTTGTGCGCAAGGCGACGGTGACGGCGTCGAGCCATCAAACCGGCGGGGAGCCTGCGCTTGTGCTTTCAGGCCAGAACCGCAGCGTGCACGGCAAGCGCGGTGCGCCTGCCGCGCGCGCCAACCCCGGCCTGCACCGCTGGATGAGCGACCCGGCCGCGGGGCTGCCGGCGTCTCTTGAACTGGCTTGGAATGCGCCGGTGGAGATCGGGCAGATTCAGATCACGTTTGATACCGGCTTGCACCGGCACATGACGCTCACGGCATCGGATGGGTACGTGAAGCGGATGGTGTGGGGCACGCCGCAGCCGGAGACGGTGAAGGATTACACGGTGGAAGCGCTGGTGGATGGCAAGTGGCAGGTTCTGGCGGACGTGAAAAGCAATCACAAGCGTCTTGCGCGGCACACACTGGGGGCTCAGGTGAAGACCAGCCGCGTGCGGATCAAGGTGACGGCGACCAATGGCATCGACCATGCGCGGATTTTTGAAGTGCGGGCGTATGCGGATGCGTCGAAGCTCTGGATCGACGGCTGATTTTCATCTGACGGTATGATCTTGGCCTCGATGAACCAGGGCACGAGCCATCCCGAGCAGACATTTGAGCCCTTGGCCCCCGAGGCGTACCGGTCCATCGTGCGCTCCACGTTTTTTCTTCAGTGCGCCGGCGTGCTGGCGTACCTGATCTTCACCAACGGCCTGCTCATGCTTTACCTGCTGGCGCTGGACGTCAGTGAGTCGCGTGTGCTGCTTATCCTTGCGCTTGCGCAGGTGACCCGGGCGCTGGTGCTTGTGCCGATTGCCCATGTATCGGACATCGCGGGCATCAAGCGGGTCGGGGCTCCCGCGCATCTGGTGGCGTCCGCGGGGCTGGGGCTGCTTATCGCGGCAGGTTTTTTTCGGGAGGACGCCGCGTTCGCCCTTGCGCTCAGCGGCGTGGTGGTGTTCGGCGTGAGCTGGGCCATGTTTGATGCCGGATGGTTTGCGCTTTTATCAGGCATCATCTCGCCGGAAGGACGCGCCAAATATTTCGGCTCCCTGCGCTTCACCTGGATGCTCACATCCATCTGCTTCGCATTCATCAGCGCGCGCGTGCTGGGGCAAAACCCGCCCGTCTGGGTCTACCAGGCCATCATCGGGTTTGTGATCGCCATGCAAATGGTGCGGATGTATTTCTATGTCACCAGCCTTCCCGAGCGCGTACCCCGGGCCCATGACGGCCAGGGCATGTGGTCCGCAGTGGTGGAGATGCTTCGCCTTCCGAATTTTGCGCCGTTTTGCGCCTATGTATTCCTGCTCGTGCTTTTTACTTCTGGGGGACAGGCGCTGTTTGCGCTGATTGAAAAAACCTCGCTGAATCTGGGTGATAACACCATCGTCACGCTTTCGACGGTGAGCATGATCGGCCAGTTGGTCGGCTTCATGCTGGCGGGTTTCATTGTTCACCGCCTGGGCACCAAGCCGGTTTTTCTGATGGCCCATATGGGTTTTGCGTGCGTGATGGTGCTTTTCCCCCTGCGCGGGCTTGCTGATGGATCACAGCTTTGGCTGGGGGTGCTGCACGCGGCATACGGCGTGATCGCATCCTGCTCGTCCGTGGCGATCACCACGGAACTTTTCAGCTTGATTCCTGCCAGGCGGCGCAGCCTTTCGGCGGCAATTCAGCTCACATTACAGGGGATTGGCGCTTCACTTTCAACGATGATCCCGGCGTGGTGCATCAAGCTGGGTTTCTTCAAAGAGAGCTGGGCGATTGCCGGCGGCATGGTATCGGCGTACGACGCGGTGCTGCTGGCCTTTGGCTTCTTGACGTTGATGATGACTGTGTCGCTGACGCTGGTGCCGTCGGTGATCGGCAGGAACGAACAGGGATAAGTTTACTGGCGTTCTTCGGCGGGGATGTGGATGGCGACAAAGCCGGCGAGGCCGAAGCCGATTTCCTTCATCTTGGGGTGGCGCACGGCGGGGTCGGCAGCGTGTCCGTTGAGGTTTGCGTAAAGGGTGGAGCCGTCGGGCGAGAGTTTTACGCCGTAGGTGCCGCCGGGGGTGTACCCTGCTTTTTCCTTGAGGGTGTCGCGAAGGAAGGCGATGACTTTGCGTTTGCCGGTGGCGATTTCGTACTGGACGACGGGTGTGCCGATCTTGGTGGCGCCGCCGTGTGCGCCGGGCAGGTAGTACAAGTATTTTTCATCGGGGGAGCGGACCATGACGGTGGTGTAGTTTCCAGTCAAAAAGTCAGGGCCCAGGAGTTCAAGGGTGTCCTTGGCCGGTGAATAGCGGTAGAGCCTGCCTGCGCCGGAGGTGGCGCCATAGAACCATCCGTCGGAGCCTTCCTGTGTGGCTGAGCGCATGCCGCTGGAATCGATGAAGAGGCTTTTGGTGCCTTCAACTTTCCCGGTGACGGGGTCCATCTTCATCAGGGGCGTTTCGATGAGCATTTTGGGGGCAGGGGGTTTCTTGCCTTTGGCTGGCGCAGGCCCGGCGGTGAGGACGGGCGCGGGGCCGCGCTCAATGGGGATGCCGTTGAAGTAGATGGCGCCGTCCTGGGCGAGGGCGAATGCGCGGTTGAGGCCGACGGTGCCATTGGGTGTTTGAAAGAGGCCCTTGGCGGTGGAGAGATCCAAAGCGTAGAGGGCGTTGGGGGCGGTGTCCGGGCCGCCTTCGAGGTTGCACCACCAGCGGTTGCGTTTGGCATCCAGGAGGCTGGTGGCAGTGACACGGGCGGGGGGGAGGTTGGCGAAGACGGATGTTTTGCCGGTCTTGGGGTCGTAGCGGTAGAGCTGCCCGCCGGGGAGGGAGGGGGACCAGTGGTATTTGGAGGCGTCTCCGGCGCGCTGGCCGCCGTTTAAGGTGCCGGTGAAATAGACGCCGCCATCGGGGCCGACATCGATTTTCGCGTGTACTTTGGTCCAGGAGGGTTCCTGGCCGGTGGTACGAGTGACGACTTTGGAGAGGTCTGCCACTTTGGTCAGAGTTTTGGCCTGGGGGTCGAATTCAAAGAGGTAGGCCTGGCCGTCGTCGGTATGGTCTTGGCCGTGGTTTCCGATGGCGCAATAGACTTTGCCGTCAGGGGCAACGCCGATATCGCCCCAGCTTGTCCATCCCGTGTTGCCGTTTACAAAGCCGCAGTCACGCAAGGGCTGGTGATAGGCCAGGTCGATGATGGGGGGTGTTTTTGCGACTTCGAATTTTGCGACTTCGGCCTTATTGGCGGTGGCTTCTTGAAGCTGCTTGAGGACGTCCTCGGGGACATTGAGGAATGTTGGGCCCGTGAGCGTGAGGGTGCCGTTGACGGCGCCGGGAAGGGCTGGAGGCCAGGGGACATTGATGGGTGCAGGTTGGGTGGCAGGTTTTGCGGGTGGCTTTGCCGCGGCGGGTTTGGTCGCTGCGGCCACTTTGGTTTCAGCAGTGGTTTTTGCTGCCGGCGCGTCAACTGCAAGGATGCGATGAGCCGGTGCCATGCATGCAAGCGCGGCCAGCAACCCGAAGGATAAAAACGCGTTTCTCATGAACGTCATCGTACAGCGACTGTTGTTGTTTGGAAGTGAATTTGATGAAATACAAATGAATGTAAATCCAGGCAAGTGCCATCAATTGTCCATCGCAATGACCGGTTTAGTATGTTCAGAGGGGGCTATTGCCTGAGCAATACAACCCCGGTTAAAAAATGGATAACCAGAAGGTTACTGGCGTTCGCTCCAGGTTTGGAGGATCTGCTTGGCTTCCAAGTTGCCCAAGGTGGCGGCTTTACGCATCCAGGTCATGGCTTGCGTTTGGCTGACGTCGGTGCCGCGGCCGTCGTAATACATCTTGGCCAAGGTCACCATGGCGGGAATTTCACCCGCGTCGGCAGCGCGTTTGATCAGATCCAGCCCGGAGAGCGGATTAGGGGGTGTGCCCCAGCCGTTGTTGTAGGAAAGGCCCAGGTAAAACATGCCTTGGGCGTCTCCCGCCGACGCGGCTTGTTTGAAGCACTCAAACGCTTTGTTTTGCGAGACCGCGACGCCGATTCCCTTGGTATACATGTGGCCCAGTTCCACAAGTGCCGGCGTGTACCCCATCTGGCCGGCGGATTCCAGAAGCTGCACCGCGCGAGGATAATCGATGGGCGTTACCCAGCCGTACGCATACGACATTCCCAGGCAAAACACCCCTCGCGCTGAGTGATCGGCAATGGCTTTTTGATAAAGGGCCAAGGTTTCTTTGGGATTGGCCTGCGCGCCCACCCCCAGGCGCATACGGTTGGCCAGCGCCACCATCGCTTCTGTGTTCCCTGCGTCAGCAGCCTTCTTGTACCACTCGGTTGCCTTCTCCGGCTCAGGACCACGAAACACACCTTGATCGTAGAGTGCGGCCATGTTGTTCATGGCCTGGGTGGAACCGGCCTCCGCGGCTTTGGTGTACCACTCCATCGCCTTCTGAAGGTTGATCCCTGTGATCTCCAGCCCGTCCTGGAGAATTACCCCCATGTTGAGCATGGCGATCGGGTCGTTCATCAGCGCGGCTTTTTTGATGAGCGCATACCCTTCCTGCCGGCGCACCAGGTTGTTTTGACGGAAAACAAGGATGAACCCCAGCGTGCTCATGGCGCGGGCGTCCCCGGCCTGCGCCGCCTTGCGGTACCAATACGCCGCGTCAGCCATTCTGGGCTTGGCGCCAAAGCCCCCTTGCGAGAAAAGACGTCCGAGGTTGTACATCCCGCGCGGCGTGTTCTTCTCCCCGTCGGCGGCAAGGCTCGTCTGCAACTGCGAAAGCTTGCGCTCAACCTCCACCTGCACCACCAGGAATTCCGGGTCCCGCTGGCGCGCGCGCAGAAGGTCGTAACGCTCCAGCGCACCATCGACATCGCCCGACTCCGCCATCTTCACAATCCGCTCGGCTTCCTGCGGGGCATTGATCTTTGGGAGACCGGGCACCGTGTCCTGAGCCCAGGCCACGTCGACGCATGCGACAACCGACGCCACCGCCATCAGCAAAACCACACTCCAGATCCCTTGCTTGCGCATTGATCAAATCCTCTAATTTCGAGCCTTAAAGCATAACCGATCCACTTGCGTGTTAAAATATGCACGCCTTTGAATTCCTGACTTTCCGACTCTTCCCGGGAGCATCCATGTCTGGCGATTCTGGTCAACGGGCTCATTGGATGATTTTGTATGCCGTCCTACTGGCCTGGGGCCTGCATCCCTGCGCAATGCTCTACGCCCAGGACGCGCCGCCCAAGCGCAAGGACCCGCGCGCTGAGTTTGAGGCCAAACGCGCAGCCAAGGCCAAGGAAGCCGGCCAGGACGTGCCATCCGACTCCCCGTCTTCCAGATCGCAGGAGGAGGAAAAAACTCCAGGCAAGCCAGCAGTGATTTCCACCTCCGGGTTTTGCGTGGGCGATAAGATCCGCTGGCGCCTTGGCCAGGAGACCTTTTCAGGCACGGTTCTGGCCGTTCCCGATGCGGATACCCTCAAGGTGCAGCGCGACTCGGATGGAAAGCGCGGCACGATCTACGCCAGTTGGGCGGGCTTTGCCGCCTACCCGGTTGGCCAGAGGTTTGAAATCAAAAAATCCGGCGGGTCGATGAACACCGCCATTCTTTTTGGCATCGGCCGAAATGTCCAGACCAAAGAGTACAGTTCCCTTAGTCGCGAGAATCTTTCGGTTCTCCCCGCCAAAACCCCGCGCGCCCCCGGCCTTGCCAAACTGGATGTGGAATTCGCATCGCAGCTGAATCCCGACTTACGCGATCTCCTGGATCTTTCCGGCGTCCGGCCGCACGCCCCTTTTGTGCCTGTCACCCCCGGAATCGTGAAGCTCAAAAACAGCCCTGATGGAATGCTGTCCAGGGGAGCCGAGCAGATATTCGCTTCCCCGATCAACAACATCATTCATATCGGCATCCGAGCTGTGGATGCCTCTCCTGCCGCGCTGGTGCGCTATGACAGCGCCAAACAAACCGATGATCCACCCATTGAGTTTTCAGGACAGAAGTGCGTTATCGATGTCTCCATCGATGGCGCCCGCGCCATCACCGAGGCTGACGGCTTGCTGACGGTCTGGCGGCTTGAGCCCGGGAAGCCTCCTGTCAAGACCCTCACCTTTGAGCCTTTTGGCGCGGGGTCGCGATTTGTGCCGGGCAAACATCGCGCATGGCTGATCGACGGTGACAGGGTGCTCACCGTGGGGGATAGCGGCTCTCCCATGGTTGGGTGGAAGGTTGCCCAGGACTCAGCTGTCGCAGTCTGGTATTCGAGTGATTCTTTCTACAACGCAGCAGCGATCAGCTCTCAGCGTAATCTTATTTATCTGGGTTCCAGCAGAGGGCTTCTGGTCGACCCAAGAAATGGGAAGGTGACCCGGTCCGCCTCGTTGCCTAAAGATCTCGGCTTCAACGCGGATGGGCAATGGGTGGCTCACTTTCTTGAGATGGCGGACGACTACGATGGCATAAAACTCATGAATTTCGCAGATGCCTCCCGGAGCAGGGATTGTTACCTTCCTCTGGACTCATCTCGTGGTGGCGTATCGGCTGTATGGGTTGATTCACAGCATTTGCTGCTGGATTCGGGATACCTTTACTCAATCAATGAAGGTTTTGTTCCCTGGCGATTCACCGATATTCCCGCCACCACGGTTTTTCAGGGCAACGGCTTGGCCTGGGCTTTGGGCAGCGCAGGCGACGGGAGGGTCAGTCTCCATGTGGCCGCCCCCATCAGCAGCAAGGTGGTGGCCGCCACCCTCAATGCCTTGCCCGACGAAGTTTTCTGCTGCCACAAGGGGCAAACCGTCAGCATCAATATCGACCTGCGCGGCATGCTTCCTGGAACCCAGGAAGCCCTGATCCGCAGCGTTAAGAATCGCTTTATCAAAGAAGGACTCACCCCAGTGACCACCGGGGGTGATGTTGAACTGACGCTCTCCAGCACCCTCAGCCCGCCCAAAACGGTTGAAGCGATTGATTACAGGAGTGGCGAGAAACTGGGGATGGTGACTTTCATCCCCGCCAAATGGCATATGAAGCTCAGGAAAGGCGGCAACCTGGTATGGCAGCATCTTTTTGAACGCAGCGATATCGCCTTGTTCCGCCAGGACAATGAAAGTGCGCAGGAGTGTTTTGAAATCGAACAGAAACGACTTTGCCAGGAGCTTCCGAATCATTGGCCCTTAAAAATCCCCATGAATGTCCAGATGCGCCTGGATAAAAGCGATCGTCTTCCCACCGGCCCTCTTTTTCCTGGCTTGTCTGAACGCAATGAAAACGCTTCCCGCGCCCCCCGGCCCCTTGCGAACTGAATCTGAATTTTCTGGGCATAAGTTCGGGAAATCATCGAATAAATCACCCTTATAAACCCATTTAAACGTTCTATGCCGATGTGGAGTCTGACGAACGACCGGGCCGATTTTCCTTCCGCCAGCGCCTTTTATAGTTACACGCACCAAAATCTAAATCTCTCGTATTGACTTTCCGTCTTTCTGATTTATTGTCGGAAGACTTCATTTTTCGTTGCTTTTTCGATCTGGCTCTGACCTGGTTGCAAGAACAAAATCAGAGGCCGTTTCCCCTGGTGTGGTGACGTATGTTTTTCATCTTTGACTTGGCGGGTTGCTTTTTAAATAGGGTGCATGGCCGGAGTGTTGGCTCGTTGCGTCAGACATGGACAATGCCGGGGAGGCGATCACGATGATGTTTGACCGGCTGGATTCATTGATCCTAAGACGTTTCCCCAAGAAGGGTTCCGAATGGTTTGTGTTTCCTGTGTTTGACGGCACATGCCTGGATACGCTCAACCTGCTGGTGAACTCCGGCTGCCTGGAACGCAAGGCCAAAGTCTGCTGGATGCACCAGGGCGATTCGCAGCAGCAGGGCTACGCGGTGCTGACCGGGGATTGGCGTGCCGTCGTCAAGGGCCATGAAGGCATCAGCCTGGGGTTGGACCCGATGGAATTCAAAGCCACGCTCATCCGCGTGACTCCCATGGGCGCCGGCCTGCGTCAGAAGCTTTTCAACGCCGAAAGCCTGATTGCCCAGTTTGGGGCCATTGAGTTCATCAAAAACATGCACGCTGCCGGATCGGTCCGTCTTTTTTATGATGACGCCCTTCAACGAATGGTCAATCCACATCCTTTCCCCATTATTGAGCCTCAAAGCATCGATGCCGCGGCCTACAATTTCGATATATGAACCCTCATTCCGAGACTGCGTCACGCGGGATATTGATTTCCTGTTAAGGCGTGATAACGTCTTAGACCCACTCCACTTTTCCTCTGGGCAAGGTTCCACCCTATGATCAATCGCTACAAAACCGTTCTTCTGTTTGGCGCTCCCGGCGCCGGCAAAGGCACCCAAGGCAAGATCCTGGGCACCATTCCCGGCTTTTTTCACTGCTCGTGCGGTGAAGTCTTCAGGTCCATCGATATCAATTCCGAACTGGGCCGCATCTTCTACGAACACAGCTCCAAGGGCCGGCTGGTTCCCGATGATGTCACCATCAAGATGTGGGCACAGAACATCCATGCCCAGACCGTCATCGCCAACTACAAGCCAGCCAAAGACCTCCTGGTCCTCGACGGCATTCCCCGCACCCTTGCCCAGGCCAAGCTCCTGGATGAGTACTGTGATGTTCAGAAGGTCATCCACCTGCTCTGCAAAGATCAGGAAGCGATGTTCCAGCGCCTGCGTCGGCGTGCCCTGAAGGAAAACCGCATCGATGACGCCAATGAAAAAGTCATCCGTGAACGCTGGGCGGTGTACGAAGCCGAGAGCATGCCCGTGTTGAGCCATTACTCCAAGGACATGGTCATTGAAGTCGACTCCATCGGCTCCCCCGCCGAAGTCCTCTGCAAAGTGCTGACCGCCGTCGTCCCTATCCAGAACAAGGTTTTCGCCGATGTCTGGGGGTGATCACTGCCCTGCCCTGTGGCTCACGCGTCTGCGCCGGATTTTGAGATAATGACCGTGCAGGAGTGTACGGATCATGATCCAGTCGCAACATGACATTGATGCGCTCATCATCCAGGCTTCGCAAGGGGATCGTCCTGCGCTGGAGACGCTGCTGCTGCACTTTTACGGCCCGCTGCTTCAGTTCATTCGGGCGACTTCGCTGGAAGCGTCGTCCGCCGGCATCACCCCGGAGGACGTGCTGCAGGTCTGCATGACTGAGGCATTCCGCTCGATTCATAATGTGAAGCCTCAGGGACGCGATGCGTTTATCGGTTGGTTGAAGGTCATCGCTAAAACCCGGTTCATCAACATGCTTGAAGCCCATTACGCGCAAAAGCGCGGCGGTGGACGCATCGATGGCGCTCATTTCGCCCAGACCACGGCCACTTCAATCCTGGATTTGATTGCCGATTCCGACCCCTCACCCAGCAGGAACTTCCGCAAAAAAGAGGCGATCACGGCAATGGAAGCGGCGATGGCGAAAATGGATTCCCAGTCGCGCCAATTGCTGGAAATGCGTTTCATGCAGGACATGACTTCGGCGCAGATCGCCGCGCAACTGGGCAAGGCCGAGGGTGCGGTGCGCACCGCTATTCATCGTGCCGTGGCGGAACTGCGGGAGCAGGTCTTAAATGAATTCGGGGGCTACTCAAGCGTTTCGTGAAAATAGGCAATTGTTGTTGTAACAGTGCGGCGGTCTTCCTGTTTAAGCGGATAGGCAGCGCTCGGGTAAACAGGCCACCATGTCATCAAATGAACCCAGTGATCCTCAAGCAATGCGCGATGCGGCAATCGCCCGGGTGATTGCTGATTTACGGCAAGTCCGGCTTCTGGGCGGGAAGATGACCGATCAGGAGGCGGTGGCTGCGCACCCGGACTTGATGCCCGAGCTGGGGGAGGAACTGACGAAGCTGAAACGGGTGGAGATGGCCCGCCTGGCGGCGGAGGACATGGACACGACGGACCAAACGGCGGCGGGCATCGGGGTGCGTGGGTTGGGCGGGCGGCTGGTGGAGATTAGCGGTTATCGAATGATCATGGAAATCAGCCGCGGGGGTCAGGCCATCGTCTACCTGGCGACGCAGTTGAGCACAGGCCGGGAAGTGGCCATCAAGGTGATGCGCGACGGGGACGGCGCAGACAAGGAAGCGAGGATTCGTTTCGACCGCGAAGCGGGAATTCTTGCCTCGCTCAAGCACCCGAACATCGTCACGATTTTTGATCGCGGGCAGACGGCCTCCGGCGAGCCGTACATTGCGATGCAGTACATCTCCGGGCTCTCCCTGCATGATTACATCGTGCGGGTGCATGAAAAGCCGGGCGATCATCCGGCGGAATGCCTGAATATGTTTCTGAAGATCTGCCGCGCGGTGCAAGCGGCGCACGTCTGTGGCGTGGTGCATCGGGACTTGAAGCCTGGGAATGTTCGGATCGATGAATACAACGAACCTAAAGTGCTGGACTTCGGCCTCGCCAGGACAAACTACGGCGGCCTGCACAGCCATCAACCCCTGAGCATCACCGGGCAGTTTCTGGGCAGCCTCCCCTGGGCCAGCCCTGAGCAGGCCGCGGGAGAGATGGACAAGATCGACGCCAGGACGGATGTGTACAGCCTAGGCGTGATTCTTTATCAAATGCTTACTGGTGGCGCGTTTCCCTATGAAGTGGTGGGGAACATGCGTGACGTGCTCAACAACATCGTGACTGCGGAGCCCAGGCGGCCCAGCCGGAACGTGGTGCAGCATTCCAACGCAACGCAAAAGCCCAAGGACTCTGCGCTAAAGCCCCCGGCGTCGGTGATCAACGAGCCGCTGGACCGTATTGTGCTCAAGTCTCTGGCGAAAAGGCCGGAGGACCGCTATGCCGATGCCGGGGAGATGGGAGATGACATTGCTCGTTACCTGGCGGGGATGCCGACGCATGCGCCGGTGCTGCCGCGTCCGCAGGCCAAGGTGCCGTCGCGATGGGGTTGCGGCTGGATGGTGATTGGGGCGTTTTCCATCGTCATGCTTTCCTGCGTGGGCTTTGGGCTTTTGCTCATGCGGCTCGCATTGAATGTGAATATCACGGTTTCGCCGGAAAAAACGTCGGCCACCACACAGGAAGCTCAGGCGCCCGCCACCGAACCGGCGATGACGCAAGAGGAAGTGCTGCCGCCATCGGCAGGCGTGAAATTGGTGTTGCAGCCGGGGCCGGGCGTGAGCCAGGACCGCATCTCCATGACCTGCGAAAAAACGCCTGAAACACCCCATCCGCCGGACCCGCCCGAGTTGGTGGTTACGACATGGACGGCCCAGGGAAGGGTTCTGGTGGGGCGTTCCTTCATCCGATTCACGGAGCTGACAAAGGTGTCTCCCACGGCGAGGGTGATCTCAGCCAAGCTGTATTTAAAAGGGCTGCCGATTTCACGCGGATGCCCGCAGGGAAACTCCTCCTATCCCGGGTCGCTGTACCCGCAGCCCCCTTCCGACGTCGGCAACCGATGCGTGATCGAGCGCCTGCTGGGGCCCTGGGACCCCGACACCATGTTGTTTGGCAACCAGCCCAAAAGCACGGTGCGCCACAGGGCGACCATCGGACCTTCGACCACCCATTGGAGCTATGACGCAACGGCGGACGTGACGGAAATGGTTCAGGAAATGGTCGCTTCGCCCTCAAGCAATCACGGATTTGTGATCAAGCTGGAGAAGGAAGAAATCTACCGCTGCATCGTGTTCCACAGTTCAGGCGCCAAAGATCCCGCCAATCGGCCCAGGCTGGTGGTGATTTACGAGGACCCGGACGGCGGCGGGAACTGATCTAGACACGCTGCAGGACGCTTCGTTGATTTCTTTTTTGTTTTTCTGTAACGCTCCTCCTCCATCCCTGTTTTAGCCCTTAGCGCCGATGACTTCGCGGAAGTCGTGGACGGCCTTGCATCCCCGCGAATCCCTCATTTCAAGGAGCCCCCGGACGTGTCCCAAGAAAACGACAGCATGACGGAAGTCACCCATCAAAGTTGGTTCTCCCGAATCGGCTCATCCATCGCTGGAGCAGGTTTCGGGCTGCTGCTGGTCCTCATCGCCTTTCCGGTGCTGTTCTGGAATGAAGGCCGCGCGGTGCGCCAGGATCGTTCATTGAGCCAGGGCCTGCGTGAGGTGGTGAAGATCACGCCTGACCGCGTGGACAGCGCCAATGCAGGCAAGCTGGTGCACGTGACGGGCGAAGCCAAGGCGCTTACCCCTGCCGCCGATGGGGAATTTCACATCACCGGAGACTATCTGCGCGTGCAGCGGCAGGTGCAGATGTTCCAGTGGAAAGAGACCAAGGCCACGGAAACGAAAAAGAATCTTGGCGGCAGCACTGACACCGTCACCAACTACACCTATTCCAAAGTCTGGTCGGATGCGCCGATCAGTTCCAGCGACTTCAAAATGCCCGGCCACGCGAATCCTTCGAATTTTCCAGTCAACAACAACACCTTTGATGCACCGGCGGTCGCCGTGGGTGCGTTTCAACTTTCCCCGGTCCTGATCGCTCAGATTCCCGTGACCCAGCAGGTGGTGCTTGATCCCAAAATGATCGGGACCTTGAATGGTGATCTCAAGAAGACGGCGAAACTGCAAGGCAACACGCTCTACATCGGCGCAGATTCCAATGCGCCCGCCATCGGCGATATGCAGGTGAAATTCATTGCGGCGCTTCCCGGCCGGGTGAGCGTGATGGCACGCCAGGTGGATGGCACCTTTGAGCCGTTCCATGCCGATGCGGGCGGCACCATCGCCATGCTCGTCTCGGGCACGCGCTCCGCAGACGAGATGATTAAGACAGCCCAGGCCGGCAACAATAAAACCACATGGCTGCTGCGCCTGGTGGGGTTTTTGTTGCTGTTCTTCGGATTCATGCTGATGTTCGCACCGCTTGCCGTCCTGGCCGATTTTATTCCCTTCCTGGGTGACCTGGTCGGTGGTTTGAACGCGGGCATCGCCTTTCTGCTGGCGACGACGCTGACGCTGACCACCATCGCCCTGGGATGGGTGTTTTACCGCCCGATGATCGCCATTCCGCTTCTGCTGCTGGCTGCGGGTGCGATGTATCTGCTGACGCAGAAGTACAAGGCGAAAAAGCAGACTCCGCAGGAGGCTGCCCCGGCTGTCTGACGAAAACGCAATGCGGCAAAGCAATAGACCCTGGGTTAAGCGCGCCCGCGCGGCACCCGGGGTTCATTGCGTTTAATCATTCAACCTTCGCATCAGTCCGCGTTCTTGGGCTCCGGCTCGCCCTGGATGTGCATGTCGCGCGTCTGCACCACCGTCATCTTCCGCGTCTTGACATCCTGGCGGGTCTGGTCAAACACCACGCCCTGCAGATTGATTGCGCTCACCTGGCGGGTCTCGGGCGTGATCTCACACACCTGGAAATGGTTCACCGATCCCGTGCGCTGCAGATACCACCTGGTGTCCGCCGGGTTGATCCAGCTTCCTTCGCCCGGCGGGTTGCGCGGGATGCGCGGCTGCGCCATGGCCCAACCGCCGTCCCCGAAATAAACAATCCCGTCGTCGGTTGTTTTGCCCCCGCGGATGGCGAACGTCCGTTTGAACGTGTGGTCGTGGTGCTCAAAGGCGATGCCCACGCCGTGGGCTTCAAAAAGAGGCACCCAGTGCTCCACCACGCGTTTGTTCACGCGGCTGTTGTTGCGGGAGCTGGGGTAGGCCGGCACGTGGTAAATGGGGATCTTGTGCGTCACTGAGCCGCGCCGGGCCATCTCCGCCTTGAGCCACTCAAGCTGTGCGCCGTCGATGGCGTTGGTGTGGTCGGTATCCAGCAGAAACAGCGAGAGGTAATCCCCGGCATTCACTGAGCGGTAAGCCGCTCCCCCGGGCAATGCGTACAGCGCGTAAAACGCCTCCGCCTTTGCGGGCGGCTCCGGCGCTTCCTTCCACTGCGCAAGCTCATGGTTCCCCATCAGCGCGAAGATCGGCACCAGACACCCGTCGGAACGCACCATCACGCGCTTCCACAGCGCCAGGAGCTCAATGCACCGCTTGACCATGTCCAGCCGCCCGTTGTCATACGCGATGTCCCCCGCCAGCACGGCAAAATCCGGGTCTGTCCTGGCCCCCTGCTCAAACCCCTGCTCCAGCCGGTCTAATACCTTGTACACATCCCCGCTTACTATGAACCGCACCGGGCGGTCCAGCTTCGCCGGCAAGGTTTTGAACTTGTAGACCGGCCCGCCGGGCTCAAAGAAAAACGAATAAGCCGTCCCCGGCTCCAGCCCCGATAGCGAGGCGGTCTGCACGTTTCGCGTTGTCCCCGGCAATGCATTGGCCTTCGCGGCCACGTGTGACCAGCTCGCATCGATTTGCGGCGCAGGTTCGCCGTTCGCAGTGTTCCCCGCCTTGCGGTAATAAACGTCCTTGCCCCGCGTCTCATCCGCCACCGTGTGCCACTGAATGGTCATGGTGGTGCACGGGTCATCGATCCACGTCAGGTAAAGCGCATCAGGATCAAACCCCCCTGCCCTGAATGGTTCAACCGGCCCCGCGTCGGCCCCCTGAGCCCACGGCAAACGCGAAAGCAGCATTCCCCCGGTGAAAACACCCAGGGCCTGCAAAAACCGCCGCCGCGTCATCTCAAACCAATAAGACATCATGGTCCTTAACCAAGGATTGGTCCGTTCATTCTAGGCGCACGGCCACAAAAGCCCATCCGGGCACTTTGTCTCAGGCGTATCTAATTGTTAGATAAGAACTTGCAGAAAACTTATTCGGTGATGCCCAGATCCGTCTTGGTGAACAGGCTGGCGAACACGTAGCCTGCGCCTTCGATCTTCTCCCGCGCGCCTTCCTGCCGGTCGATCACCGCGACGATCTTCACAACCTTCGCGCCGGTTTCCTCGATCACCTTCGCCGCTTCCAGCACCTGCCCGCCGGTGGTGGCGATGTCTTCGACGATCACGATGCGGTCGCCGGCTTTCAGGACGCCTTCAAGCTGTTTGGCGGTGCCGTAGTCTTTTTTCTGGTTGCGGATCAGGACCGAAGGCTTTCCGGTGGCCATGGCCGCGGCTGTCACCAGCGGAATGCCGCCCAGTTCCGCGCCGGCCAGGCGGTCGACATTGGCGTCGACATGCTTGGCGAAACGCTCGCCCAGGGCCTTGAGGATGTCAGGCTGGGTCTCAAAGAGGTATTTATCCAGGTAATACTTGCTCTTGCGGCCTGAGCGAAGCGTGAAATCGCCACGCAGGAGCGCGGCTTCTGAAATCCGTGCGATAAGGTCTTTGTCGTTCATGGCGGGCATTCTAATCAAAACGTGTGTTTTGATCACCCTTGCCCTGTGCACGATGAACGTCGTTCATTTGTTTATCAGGAATGAATATAAAAAAAGTGGCGGACACAGGTTATCCCCGACCCCCCGCCCGGGCAGGTTGCTGATAAACTCCTGCCCCATGGGAAAAAATCTTCAAGATCAAGTTTTTCTGATTACTGGCGCCAGTTCGGGCATTGGCGAAGCCACTGCCCTCGAAGCTGCCAAGGCTGGGATGAACGTTGTTCTAGGCGCGCGTCGTGTTGATCGCCTTAATGCTGTTGGCGACAAAATCCGCGCCATGGGGCGTAAAGCCGTCTGCCTTCCCTGCGATGTCGACAAAGACGAGGATGTGCAAAACCTCATCAGTGCTGGGTTTAAGGAATTTGGCCGGATTGATGCCGCGTTTGCCAATGCCGGTTACGGGTTCTTTGAATCCGTTCTCACCACCGACATCCCCAAAGCCCGGGCCATGTTTGAAACCAACTACTGGGGCACGGTTCGTGTGATTATGGGGGTGGTACCGCACTTTGTGAAAGAAGGCAAGGGCCACATCATCATCAACTCCTCCGCCGCCAGCGAGATGACACCGCCCTACTTTGGCCACTACGGCGCAACCAAAGCCGCCCAGGACTCCCTGGCTGGCGCGTTGCGCGCCGAGTTGGCCCCCAAGGGCGTGCATGTCACCAGCGTCCATCCCATTGGCACCGCCAGTGAGTTTGTGGCGATCGCCAAGGATAAATCCTCCAATCCGCCGCAAACCTCCAACACCCCCGGCTTTTTCACCCAGACCTCCCAGCAGGTCGCCCGCAAGGTGGTCAGGGGGATGAAGAAATCCAGCCCCCCGCCGGAAGTGTGGCCCAATCCCTTCATGCCCTACCTCCTGGGCATCATGACCATGTTCCCCCGCTTTGCTGCTTTCTCCCTGCGCCAGCACGAGAACGATCTGCGTAAAACCTTCAAGAAAGCCCCGTAAAGCCACCCATCCGGCTGCAATCCAACAAAGAAGGCGTCCCAATTCGGGACGCCTTCTTTACTTCATGTTTTCTTGCAACCGTGGCCTACTCCCAATCCGTTGCCCATTGGGGGGCCGAATCTGCATTGGCATGTTCCACGTGGAACATGATTGTGGAGACCACGGATGCCGGCAGTGCCTTCCCATGCTGCCCGGAAGCCAGCTCCTCAGGCGATAGCCATACAAATCGAATGTGCTCCTCCTGACTCTTAACCTTCCCAGGCTCCGTCCCCCCGTGCTGGGGCACGATCAATTCAAAGAGCAAGTTGATCTCCTGATGCTGCTCCTTCTTGCCTGTCTTCCATGACTTTTGTGTAAAGCATGCTTCGCTGCCTCCAATAAACCGGCCTACGCCCAAGGTGACGCCCAGCTCTTCGCGCATCTCCCGCGCTAGTGCGCACGCCGCCGTCTCACCCGGATCAATATGCCCGCCGGGCAGATAGAGATACCCATGTGAGACGCTCTGGCAAAACAGCACCTTTCCCTCATGCACCCACACCCCGCGCACAATCGTCTCAATGGAGTTTTTATGCTTGCTCATACTCCCTATCCTATCGCCTTTTCTGGCCACAACCCAGAACCCAAGACCCAGAACCCGTCTTCAAGAATGTGCATAAACGTGTTCCACGTGGAACATGCCTTGCGCTCCATCCATACTCCCGCGTATGATCCCGCGCATCGAACGGATTCGATCACACACACACCACGAATTTCCGCCCGCCTAATCAGGCTAATAGGGCCCTCCACCAGAGGATTCGCAAGGTGACAAGGAAGTTACCCATGGCAACTCCAGCACGCCCCGTCTCCCGTCTTGGCCGCGGCTTAAAAAGCCTGATGGCACAGCCCGTCTCCGTGACGCCCACCCCCGGCAGCAAAACCATTGAAGTCACCATGACGCCCGCCGGGCAGGGGGGCGAAGCGCCCCAAGCCGCCGATAACACCCTGGTCTACCTCCCGGTTGCCGACATCAAGCCCAACCGCCACCAGCCACGCCAGGACTTCGACCCCGAAGCACTCCGCAAGCTGGCTGATTCCATCAAAGCCGAAGGCCTTATCCAGCCCATTGTGGTCCGAAAAGGCGCGGAAGGGGGGTTCGAACTGGTCGCAGGCGAGCGCCGCTGGCGCGCCGCCAAGCTGGCCGGCCTCCAGACCATCCCCGGCATCGTCCGCGTCCTGGATGACCGCCAGATCGCCGAATGGGCCTTGATCGAAAACCTCCAGCGCGAAGACTTGAACCCCATCGAGCGCGCTGAGGCCTTCCAGCGTCTCCTCCAGAACTTCGGCCTCGCCCACGACCAGATCGCCGACCGCGTCGGCATCGACCGCTCCAGCGTCTCCAACGCCCTGCGCCTGCTGAGCCTGGATACCCAGGTCCGTGATTACGTCCGCAAAGGCCTCCTCTCCGGCGGCCAGGCCAAAGCCATCGCCAGCATCCCGGAAGTGAGTGAACAGCGTTCACTGGCCGAACGCACCATCAAACAGCAATGGTCCGTCCGTCAGGTTGAATCCGCCGCTCGCCTCGTGGCCAAGCCCGCCATCGTCGAGTCATCCGAAAAACCTGCGAAGCTCGTTCGCGCCAAAGCTCTCCACCTGGCCGACCTGGAAGAACAGGTCACCCGCCAGCTGGGCACAAAGGTCTCCATCAAACAGGGCCGCAAAAAGGGCACCGGCGCTCTCACCATCGAGTTCTACTCAATCGACCAGTTCGACCAGCTCATGCACCGCCTGGGCATCGCCACCGAATCCTGATCGGCATCGCAGGACGGATTCGGCTTGCCTGCGTACGCGCTTTGCAGTCACACGCCTGCATTGGCTTGACCACCCATCGGCAGGGGGTGTCATTTTCTAATCAACGATTAGCCACTTCCTCGGCCCAGATCCCCGTCACCCTGGTCGGTCGCGCGTCGCGCACCACCTCCGCCGCGTCTGCCGCACGGAAGCCGATCACCGCATGCTTCTTCCCATCCCTCAGCGTCAATAGCGCGCCAATAGGATGGTCCAGATACCACACCAGCCCGGATGGCACCGCGCCCAAAATCTCTTTCGCATCCACCAGCAGGCTCTCGGCTTCCACTCCGCGCCGATCTCCCGTCAGCTTCCACGCACTCAAATACTCCCGCATCCGCGCGTCCGGCGTGGTCATCCCCCGCATGTCCGGCCGCACCTCCACCTTCCGGTTGGCCGCCAGGTAGGGGGTACCATCCGCCAGCAGATTGATGCATACCGGCGACCACGGCCGCATGCCGTCCAGCTTGATGATCTGCTCCCAGCTTGCCCCTTCATCTGCCGATCGCCACACCTGAAAGCGGTTGATCTTCGCCGCGTCGATGGTCGCCCGCGCCTCCTGTGAAATCCCCTCCACGCCATATCCCCGTGCGCACAGCAATATCGCTCCATCCACATCCCGCACCATGCTCGGCTCAAACGATGTGTCCTTCTCCGTCACCACCAAAAAACCCTCCGGCCGCCACTCCCCGCCCGTCCGGCTCCATCGCGTCACCCCCACGCCATGCAGTTCCCCAGGCCTTCCCGCCACCATCCCCGTGATGATTCCCTCCCCGCTCATCACTCCCATTGAAAGCGGCCGGTTCTTTACGACGTACCCCGGCAGCACCTGCTCCGGCGTCATCCGCTCCCGCTTTTCAATAAAGAATCTCTCCCCATCAAACCGGTATTGCATCAACTCGAAAAACACCGCCACATCATGCGAATCAAACGGCTGGTCCACATGTTTCTTCACCGGGTACCCCAGCGCCTGCGCCAGCCCAAACCCCGTCCCCGCATGTGGATGTGGACGCCCGTCCGCCAGCGTCGCCCCCAGCGGCACAAACCCCCCGATTCCCGGGTATTTCACCATCGTCAGTTCCTCCCCCGTCACAGGATGCACCCCCGGCTCATTGCGATCCAAAGGGCGTGCATTTTCCGCCGCGATCCTCTCCAGTGAATCAAACAGCACCACATCCGTCCCCGCCTCCATATCGATCACCTTGGCCCCGATCACCCGCAGGTTCGCCATCAACGCGCACACCCGCGGCCCAACCTGAAACATCACCCCCAACCCATACACCGCCTTCCCTGTCAGATCCTCATGCACCGGAAACTGCAGCCGCGGACCCGAATGTGAAATCTGAATCACAAATCACCTCATGGATAAAGGAAGCGGTAGGGGCAGATTAAGTCTGATGGATGATATATCAAAACACAAGCGCCATCCCCACCCTCCCCAACCAACCGAGGGTCTTGGCATCTCAAGTTCAGCTTATTTGCAAACAAAGGCGTGTCAACGACGGGCGCCCTGGGACGTTTGCATTTCCGCCTCGCGGCGGATTCGGGTTTCCTCATCCCAGGCTATTCTCAGCCTGCCGGCTTCGTGATAATCCGGCAGGAGAGACACTCCCACCGTGTTGCAGCGTACGCATTCAATGCCGTACGCATGGTCGCGGGCGTTGTGTGCGTTCAACTCCGCCTCGAGCATCCGGCCATGGAAGCAGTGATAAAGTTTCAGGAACGTATCGTCATTCCCGGACGAATTGAGGAGGTCCCGGGTGAAGGCTTTGTTCCAGTCACTGATTGCGTTTTCGATGAACGTTTCCTGCAACTTCTCCGGCCAGGGCTGCTTCAGAAAGGGGTCTTGGACATCGTTCATGATGCGCAGGAGCCTGGCGCGGAATTCAAGGCGTTTCCAGAGCTTTTCGTAAGCTTCAGCCGGAATGTCGGGGGTGAGGGTGCGCGTTTTAAGGGCGCCCAGGAATTGATCAATCTGGATTGTGATCGCCTCTGGTGCCTGCGGCACAAAGAGCGGTTGGCGAAGGGCGACGCGCAAATGGTACATATGCTCTGCCCGGTAATACTGGACCCCCAGGGGCGTGCAATACGTGTCGGACGGATAGGGCGGGGCCCGGAATCCCGAAAATAACTTGCAGACAACCTGCAGCCGGGCTTCCGTAAGCGGCGCGGTCTTGCCGCGGATCTCCTCCAGATAGAAATCCTTGAACTTGGCGGCCAGCGCGGCGTCTTCCGGCTTCTGCATGCCTTTAATAAGTTTTGCGGCGTATTGGGAAAAACGCGCCTCAAAATCTTCACGCGTAAGCGCAGGGTCCGCCGGCTGTGTGGCGGGGGCGTTCATGGGGGCCCCCGCGGGCTGCGTGGCAGGAGGCCGCGCCTGGAGCGAAAGCGCCAGAAGCAGCGTGGCGACGAACAGCAAAAAGAGCTGGAGTTTCATGAATGTCAATTATATGGCAGATGAGAAAGTTCGTTATTCAAATGCGGTCGCCCCGGTCGTAGGCTTACCCCACGACCCTCAAACCCCAGTTATCATGTACGGTTCTACATTCTCAAGGAACCGTCATGGCCGAAAATCCCAATGCACCCGTCGTCAAGAACATGGAATCCATCGTCAGCCTCTGCCGCCGGCGCGGCTTTGTCTTTCAATCTTCCGAAATCTACGGCGGCATCAACGGCTTCTGGGATTACGGCCCACTGGGTGTCGAACTCAAAAAGAACCTCAAGGACGCCTGGTGGCAGGACATTGTCCGCTGTCCGGGCCTTGGCCCAAACGGCGATCTGATTTCCATGGTCGGTGTTGATTGCACCATCATCATGAACCCCAAGGTCTGGGTTGCCTCGGGGCATGCCGCCGGTTTCGCAGATCCTATGGTTGATTGCCGCGAAACCAAATCCCGCTACCGCTACGACCATGTCCAGCTCTACGCCCATCCTGACCCAACCCAGGCCAATCTCTTCTTCGCCTTCATCGGCGATCAGCCCAGCGAAGCCAAGCAGAAAAAGGCCGCGGAAAAGGCTTTTAAGACCACCCCGATCATCGCCGCGCTCAGTGCTCTTCCCCAGGCCGAGTGGACCAAGGTCATCGGGCCCGATGCCAGCAAGGCCGGTACGCTCACCGAGCCCCGCCAGTTCAACCTGATGTTCCAGACCTACGTTGGTGCGCTCCAGTCGGAAGACTCCATGGCCTATCTGCGCCCCGAAACGGCGCAGGGCATCTTCGCTAATTTCCGCAATATTACCGACACCTCTCGCGTCAAAGTTCCCTTCGGCATTGCGCAGACCGGCAAGGCCTTCCGCAACGAAGTCACACCTCGCAACTTCACTTTCCGCTCCCGTGAATTTGAGCAAATGGAGATCGAATTCTTCATCCGCCCCGACACCGCCAAGGAGTGGTACAAGTACTGGCGCGATTCCCGCTTCGCATGGTGGCAGTCCATCGGCCTTTCCAGCGACAACCTCATCCTTCGCGAACACGACCGCGATGAATTGGCCCACTACGCCAAGACCGGCGAAGGCACCAGCGACATCGAATACAAGTTCCCCTTCACCGACCCTGGTTATGGCGAACTGGAAGGCATTGCTCACCGCGGCGCGTTTGACCTCACTCAGCATGCCGAGCATTCGGGCCTTAAGGACAAGCTCAAATATTTCGATCAGGATCTTCAGCTTGAGCTTCAGGCCAAGGGCGTCTCCAAGGAGGAAATCGCCGCACAAACGCGCTATTTCCCCCATGTCATTGAGCCTTCCGCCGGTGCCGACCGCGGCACACTGGCGCTGCTTTGCGAAGCCTTCACGCCGGACCCCAGCCGCCCATCCGGCCTCTACATGAAGTTCCACCCCCGCATGGCTCCGATCAAAGCGGGCATCTACCCGCTGGTCAACAAAGACGGCATGCCCGAAATCGCCGAAAAACTGTACATGGACCTCCGCAAGCGCTATGCCGTGGAATACGATCCCAAGCAAGCCATCGGCAAGCGCTATGCCCGCATGGACGAAGCAGGCACGCCGTTCTGCTTCACCATCGACGGCGACACCGCCAAGGACCAGACCGTCACCGTCCGCCACCGCGACACCCTCGCACAGGAACGCATCTCCATCGACAAGGTGGGCGCTTTCCTCGCCGAGAAAATCGGCTAAGCCGCTCACCCAACAATGACCCACCCAGGCCTCAAAAAACATCAAGCCGCCGATATCGGCTTCCAGGACACCGATCTCCCGCCCACAGACCAGGGCCGGTTTGATCCCCGCACCTGGTTTGCCGAGGATCGACGCCACCTGCCCATCGAGCTGGAAATCGGCTCCGGCAAAGGCACGTTCATCGTCGCCCAGGCTCTCGCCACGCCTGATGTGAACTACCTGGGCATTGAGTGGGCGCGCGCCTACTGGCTCTACGCCGCCGACCGTGCCCGCCGCAACAACCTCAATAACGTCCGCATGCTCCGCGCTGACGCCGCGGCTTTCGTCCGCACCTGGAATCCCGATTCCATCTTCCGCCAGGTCCACATCTACTTCCCCGACCCGTGGCCCAAGGCCCGCCACAACAAACGCCGCATCATCCAGGCGCCTTTCCTGGGTGAGCTTCACCGCATCCTTTTGCCCGACGGCCGCGTGCGCATCGCCACCGACCACGAAGGCTATTTCCAGTGGATGAACGAGCACATCGACATGGTGCCGCACCTGTTTGATAAGCTCCCTTACGAAAGCCCCGCTGCCGCGGGTGACGGTGAACTGGTCGGCTCAAACTTTGAACGCAAATACCGCCGCGAAGGCCGCCCCTTTTTCTCCATGATCCTCGCGCGAAAGAACACCCCGTGATGCACACTCCCGCGCAACCCCAATCACTGCGCGCCATCTTTTCCAAAAGATGGGCAGGGGGGGTGTGGCTTGTTCTCCTGTCCCTGGCGACTCTATTCACCGGCTGTACCTCCGGGAAATCCGACCCTCAGCCCGCCCAGCCGACCCGTTTCGAACGTATTCCTCTCGTCTCCCACGACCCCTCCATCCCACCGTCTGCACCTAAACGCCTCTCCTCCGGCAAACCCGTCACCGCTCCCGCCACCCCCGCTAAAACCACCACTGCAACAATCAGCCAAACCCCTAAAGAAGACGCTCCCATCGTCGGCCCCACGCTCTCCGGCCTCGTGCAATACGACGCTACTTTCGACGCTGCCGTCCAACTTCTGCGCGACTACGGCTTCACCATCGACCGCCAAGATTACCGCTTCGGCTTAGTCACCACCCGCCCCCTGGTTTCCCCCACCATCTTTGAGCCCTGGCGCACCACCAACACCTCTGCCGGCCAGATGGCCCAGGGCACGTTGAATAGCCAGCGCCGCATCGTCCGCGTCGCCATCAAGCCCATCACGCTCCCCATTTCACCCACCACTAAATACCAGCTCACCGTCCAGGTCACCCTCATCAAGCTCCAGCAGCCTCTCAAACATTTGAACGGCTCCACCTCCGGCTTCTCCATCGTCTCCAACTATTCCGCCGTCCCTGCCGAGTGGAAAGAAAAAGGCATTACCCGCGCCTACTGGATCCCCGACGGCTCCGACCCCCTCCTGGCCCAGCGCATCATCGACGACGTTTCCAAGCGCGCAGGGCTGAAATAATCGCTGTCGGGTGGCGCTGAGTCCGCGAAGCCCACCACAGCGGCTCCTGACTCATAAATCAAACCCCAACTAAACAAGCGCCAGTCCGAAACTGGGCCTCTATACCCTTGACCCCACTCTTTGATCGCTTCTCAAAAACACCCATCGCATCCATCGCGAGCTGACCAAGCTTGTAAATCTTGTTCAATCTTGTGAATCCTGTTTAAAAATTTTCCTCACAAAGCCTCCATCTTCGCTTTTCAACCACCCCTCCTCACATTTAGTATCATCCAGGATATCGCTATACCCAAGGCAAAAAGCACATGACACTCCCCACCCTCACCATCGTCAGCAAACTCAATCGCGACCTCGCCTCCCGCCCCTTCACCCACGGCATACCGCTCCCCCAATCCGCTCTCCAGCCCAACACCTCACTCACTCTCACCACGCCGTCTAATCAAACGCTACCCGTCCAATCCCGCACCCTCGAATCCTGGCCCGATGGCTCCGTCAAATGGCTCCTCCTGAATTTCCAGGCCCCCGTCCCCAAGAACATCGAAACACCTCTCACCCTCGCCATCGCTCCCCAACCCAAGCACCTCGGCATCACCACCGCCGAAACAAAAAATTCCATCACCGTCACCACCCCAAAGCTCTCCGCCACCTTCTCCAAAACGGATTTCGCCCTCTTCACCAGCTACACCGTCGACGGCAAGCAAATGGTCCTCCCCGGCTCGGACATCACCGTTGAGCTTCCCTCCGGTAAACGCTTCTATGCCTCCAATGCAACCGATATCAAAACCACTATCACCGAATCCGGCCCCATCAAAACCGTCGTCCAAACCACCGGCAAGCACACCGCAGGCGACGGCCAGACCATGCTCGTTTTCCGACTTCGTTACACCTTTTTCTCTGACGCCCCGGGCGTGAAAATCTCCTACAAATTCACCAACACCGAAGAACCTGAGCAGGGGGTCAAGCTCGCCGGCATCTGGCTCACCCTTCCCACCGCGCTTGGCAAAAACACTTTACACACCATTCGCCAGTCCAACACCGGACACCACTGGTTTTCCCGCACCGTTGAAGTCAAAGAAAATGTCGAAATCACCGCCGCCGGCTTCATCAACGAAGCCGCCAAAACCCGCTACGGCTCATGGGCCGAAGGCGTCCCCGTCATCCGCGACCTGGGCTCCCTCCATGAAAACCTGGCTGACTATCCCTATTATCTCCGCCCCGGCAACAAACGCACCGACATGACCGGCGGCTTAAAACGCGTCTACCCACACCTCATTCTCCATTCTCCTTCCGGGGGAGGCTCCGCCCTCGCCTTCTTCTACGAAATGGGCTTTAACTACCCCAAATCCGTCGCCTCCGAGCGCGGCATCCTCAAGTTCGACATCTGGCCCCTCATGTCCGGCGAGCTCCTCTGGCGGCGCGGCATGAGCAAGGAGCACGACCTCTACATCGCACTCTTCCCCGACGCCCAATCTAATCAAACGCTGGAAGACCTCTACTTCTCCCACGAAGTCTTAGACACCCCCCAGACTCATCTCGTCCTTGATCCTGCTTACGTCCGCTCCACCCGCGTGCTCCAACTCCACAACTGGCTCACCTGCGATGAAGCCCGATACAACGCCCTCGAAGGCAAGCTCGGCACCTCCGGCATGTTCGGCGAAACCGGCTACCTTCCCGGCAGCAAGGGCATGATGGATTTCGGCGACTACATCAACCCCGACCGCTCCTGGGCGCACAACAACGAAGACGACGCCATTCTCAACAACATCCGTGAGTATTACCGTCTTCGTTCCCCAGCCAAGCTTCAGGCAGCGCTCGCTTCCGCCCGACACAATGCCCACATCGACTTCATCGCCTACGATCCCAACCCACTGCGCCAGGGCACCATGCCTGCCCACTGCCCCGAGCACACTGACGGCGCCACCTACCCCTCTCACATGTGGGGCGATGGCTTGCTGGCCGCTTGGAACATCACCGGTGAAGAGGATTACAAATTCGCCGCCATCAGCGTCGCCGAAAACATGCTCCGCTGGCAATACGACGACCCCACCATTTTCTATGCCGACTCCCGCGAAGCCGGCTGGCCCGCGCTGCTCTACTGCCGCATGTATGAGCTCACCGGCGATCAGAAATGGCTCGACGGCATCCAAGCCGTCTTCCAGTGGATCAAAAAGAAAATCAACGCGGACTCCGTCATCCTCTACGAGCTCCCGCATCACGTGGGCACCCACGTCGGCGGTTACGGCGAATTCATCGCCTGGCGCGCCCTCTACTTCTACTACGAACTCACCGGCAAGCAGGATGTCAAGGATTTCCTCATCCAGGCTCTGCGCAAGGTCTACCTCTTCAAAGCCGGCTATTTCAAGCCCGGTTGGGCCTCCAACGACATGTTCCCCGCGTGGGCCCTCTACAAGCTCACCGGAGACGTCCAGGTTTTGAAGGACAACATCCCCTTCCTCAAATTCCTCATGGACCGCCCCGAGAAATTCATGTGGGGCGGCAACGATATGCACTTTTACCTGGGCGAACTGGATCGCCTCAACCTCCTCGAAGACGCAATCAAAACAAAATAGCCCAAGCAGGCGAAAAATCCGGGTGCCACACTGCAACTGTCCGCAGTTGCGGTGTGTCTTGCTTGCCCGCGCCAACAAAATCAAATCTCTCTGTCAGCATCCAGCAAAAACAAAAAGCCCCGCCTTCATCAGGAAGGCGGGGCTGTCACTTCACACTTGCATAGGTCTCATGCTTCCAGGTCTGAATCTTCTCTGGCAAGACCCAGAACCCAAGACCCAGAACCCATCTTTAGTACCCCACGGAATTCTTTTTTCCCTGCTTGGTGATGTCCGTCTCGCCCGACCACGCATCCAGCCCGTCCGCCACCGTCGCCAGGTTCAACTGGAAGATGTAGGACGTCTGCCGCGTGCTCCCTGCACTGGCCCGCTGTTCGATGATCTTGCCCGACAGCGTGTAGTACGGCACAACCATGTCCTTGTTCCCCTGTTTGAAGCGCGTGTAGTCGTTCAACTGCTGCGTCGCTTCGTCCTGGGTCATCACGCGCGCCTTGCCTGTGTCCATCATGGCGATCTTTACCTTCTGGGTCAGCAATGCCGTGTCCACACGCTGGCTGGTGTCGTTGCGCACCTGGGTGATCTTCACGATCGCCGGCTTGGTCGGTGCCTGCTCCAGCACGCCCGAGTTGGCCAGCTTCCGCACGGCATCTTCCGCCGCCCGCGTCCAGTCCTGCACGTCGATCTGGTCCAGCGACACGATTTTCTCGTTGTCCTGAGACACCACGCGCGCTCCGTCGTTGCAGCCGCCGACCATCATCAGCGCGCCGCCTAACACAGCCATGCATGCAATCTTCTTCATACAGCCTCCTTGTCTGGTTTTATTTCTTGCTTTTGAATCTTTTACTTATCTCTTAACACATATCACTTCTGGCTTCACTGTCCTTCGACCAGCTTCAGCTTGAAGTCCGTCGCTTTGGGTGATGTTGCTGTGCCCGTCAGGGTCAGCGTCTCGCGCGGCCCGACCGTGATGCGTTGCCAGCTGTCGAACATCGAATCCAGCTTGTTTCCCTGCGCGTCATACCACTCGAATTTGTAGTTCACTTTTTCCGTGTCATCCTCGGTGTTGGTCAAATCCGCCTGCACGCGCAGAAGATCCCCAGACACCATGGATTTACGGATATTCGTCACCCGTGCGATATCGCTCAGGCCCGAATCCGTAATCACCTGCGACTCGGAGCTGTACGTATTCACCGTATCGCACCCGCCAAGCGCACCCGCGCTCAGCGCCAATACCGTCATTGCCAGGAGACTTGCTTTCATATCGTTCCTTTCATGAAGTTTATCGACTCAAACCTTGTTACTTTCCGTTCTGACACTACCCCCTACCCACTACCCAAAACCCATCTTCACCTCAGCTTAAACTGCCACACCGCCGCCGGCGCCGAATCGCTCACCGCCTTCACATACACCACATTCACTTTCCCTTCCTCCAGCACCACCGTGTGCCCGCGCGGCGCATTCCACAGCCGCACCGTCCGATCCTTGGGCGTCGTGAATCGGCAGTAGTAAAACCGCTTCGGCAAGGTCAGCCATGTCCTCTGGTCCGCATTATTCGCGGCAAACGCATACAAGCTCGTACCGATCAGCCCGATGATCTGCACCGTCTCGCTCTGCCCCCGCAGCGACTGGTTCACCGCAAACGTGATCGCCGCCTTCGTTCCCGTCCCCGCGATCGTCCGGAAGATGATCAGGTCCAGCGTGTCGTCGAATTCCCGCGACACGATCGAATCCATGTTGCAGATTTCCTTCGCCGGGTAGTCTTTCCCGTCCGCCAGCGCCACCACCCCCGTCGGCCCGCCCGGTGTCGTCTTTAATATCGGGAAAGAGACCGCAATCGCCGGCACTTCCTTCATAAATGCCGGAATCGTGATCTTAAACTGGTCCCGCCACGGCCCGATCCCCGATTCCACAAACACATACGTCACATTCTCTTCCGGCTGCACCCCCTCCGCCGCCTTCAAATCCTCTTCCAGATACGCATTGCTCCCCACCATCCCGATCACAGACCGGATGCTGAACCGCGCCTGGTCCATGTCCCCTGCGTCCTGCGCCCGCGCCAGGTAGAAAACCCCGGTCAGCAGGTTCGTAAATGGATTCAGATAACTGTTGTACGGCTTAAATTGCTGCCGCATCTGCCCATATTCGCTACTCAACTGCGACTTCACCCCCGGGTCCTGCATCGCCCGGTTGGTGTCATAAGACGACGTCCCTTTCGACCGTGCTTCCTTTTCCGCCGCGCTCCCCACTGCGGCCCGCTGCTTCTCGATCTCTTTGGCAAACCGCTCCTGCGTGTCCTGCTGGAAGAACTGCGCCCGCTTCAGTTCCACCCGCGCCCCGTCATAATCCCCCTGTTGCATCGCATTCAGTGCCTTGTACGTCGCCAGCATCACCCGGTCATAGCTCATCCCGCGATACGTGATGATTGTCGGGTTCAGCACCGCGCTGGCCATTTCCTGGCTCACCGAAATGTAATCCGCCCGCCCCATGCGCTCCACATTCGCATACGCCTTCTCCAGCACCGCATCGCTTTCCTTAAACCGTCCCGCCGCCCGCAGCGCCGCCCCCTCTTCAAGTTGAAACAGCAGCGTGTCCTGGCTGGGCGCTTTCTTGGCCACCTCCACCGATTCCTCCGCCGCCCGCGAAAAATCCCCCCGCCGGTACGGCTCCATGAACGACTTGCTCTTCTCGTTATGCCCGCATCCGGCCAGCGCAAACACCATTCCCACACACATCAAAAACCAAACGCGCATGCCATGGGCGACTGATGCCGATTGAGCTTGGGTCATACGTGGGCCTTGCGCATCTTCGTTGTGGAACATCCCGATTCTCACTCACCTGCTCCTGCAACCCAGGATTATGCCCGATCGCGCCGCTTTTGCGCCATCAGGCCTCCCCTCATTGCACAACATTACCTGCCGGCGCCGGTGCAGGCCCGGGCGTGGGCCGCGCATTGTTGTACGCATCCCACAACATGCCCCACCCGCCGATATTCAAGGAAGGCGCTCCCTCGATCCGCAAATGGCTCTGCTTCAAAAACTGCGCAAACCCGCGCACCTGGTCCGCCTGCGCATCCGTCAGCTTGTTGATGCCCTTGAGCGTGTTGATCAGCACGATGTTCTCACGCCACCGCTGCAGCTCCCGCTCCGTCATCTTGATCGCCACGTTGAACGCCATCGGCGGTGATCCCGCTTCCGGCCCGGAGATGCGGAATGCTGTC
Source organism: uncultured Phycisphaeraceae bacterium (assembly GCA_964527265.1). Lineage (GTDB taxonomy): Bacteria > Planctomycetota > Phycisphaerae > Phycisphaerales > Phycisphaeraceae > CAZGOM01. The sequence goes on from CAZGOM010000025.1 coordinate 35,172, forward strand.
GTCTCAAACCCCGGCCGCGTCAGCCGCACATTGTGCATCCCCGGACCCACGTTGAATGTCCCCGGCGCGGATCCCACCGCCAATCCGTCGATCTCAACCGTCACATCCGAAGGGCTCACGGCATACGCACCCTCGATAAACTTGTATTCCCCATTTTCCTGCCGCACCAGTTCCGGCACCGTCATCTCCGGAATCGTGCACGAAATCTTCACCTGACCCTGGCCTGCCGCCGCCTGCTGCGGCTGCACATCCCCGCGCTTCACCGCCGCTCCAAACGCCGCCGCCAGTTTGTCCGTCGTCTGGCTCAAAAGCCGATCCACCGGGAACGTCGTCACCTGAATCCCCGGCATCTGCCGTACCGACTCCGTCGCCTTCGCCTCATCCGACGCCATCACGTTCCCTTTGCCCCCCGCATCGATGATGCGGTAGCTCACCGTCATCGTGTAGTTGTCGATCGTCGTCTGCACCCCCTGCATATCCAGTTTCCGTGAGTCTTTTTCCATTCCCGTCACCGCCCCGATCAGGATCATGTCCGCCCCCATGTTCCGCGCCAGTTGCAGGGCCGACGTGTTGTCCGAAAGGATCAGGTCCAGCGCCTTCCCCTTGGGGTCGATGTCCCCCCGGTTAGGGCCCTTGCTGGCGAAATCGCTGACCGCGTTCACCGTGTCCTCGCGGCTTATCGTCGATACCCCCATCGAATTGAACTTCGCGACGATCTTGTCTTCCAGCACCATCACCTTGTCGTCGTTCACACCTGCGCTTGCCGCCCGGTTACGGATAAACACGGCCGCTGTCTTTTTTTTTACAGGCACCTGCTCCGCCGCCGGCACCGCCGGAACGCCGCCTGCGGGCGCAGCCTGCCCGGGCGCCACCTGCACCGGCACATAAACAATCTGCGACGCCCCCGCCCCCGCCGGATTTGCTGGAGCTGGCCCCATGCTCTGCGGCTGCCCCGGCGCAACCCCCGTCCCCGCCGGCGGCGCGTTCAGCGGCAATTTATCCTGCGGCCCCACAGCCTTCCTCAGCACCGCTCCAGGGCCCACCAGCGCCCCCTGCACGATCCGCGCCTTTGAAAACCGGTCGTTGCTCTCGATCACTTCCGCACGCGCCACCAGCACTTCTTCGCTGAATTTCTCACCCGTGTCCGGGTCCACCATCGTGTCCCCCTGCGCATACACGTTGAACATGTCCCCAACATTCACCCCTGTCGCCTTGTTCCGGTTGAACGTGATCACCCCGTCCCGCACCGCCATCGCCTTCGCAGGCGTCAGCTTGTCCAATATCGCCTGCACCGCCGAAATCGATGCCTGCCGCGCGGCTTGGTTAATCAGCACATCCGTCTCATTCCCGTTCTTCACCGCCCCCTGTTTCACCGCCTGGTCCTCCGACCCCTGAAACTCCGTCTTAAACGGCGCCGTCACCAGGATGCCCCCCGTCGTGGTGTCCACCAGTTCCACCTGCCCGTCGATGCGGATGTTGCGCAGCGTCGCCTTCACCCCAAGCTGCTCAAACGTTCGTGTCTCGCTCTGATCTTGAAAGTCGTTCATGCGGACGATCACCAGGTACTTCACCCCCGCGATCTTGAATCCCTGCGCCGCCACTGGGTCATTGGGGTTCACATTCCCGGATTCCACCAGCCCCTGTTCCTGAAGGATCGTCGGCAGGTTCGACCTTGCCACCAGCGCGAATTTATTCGTATCGCTCATGGCCGCGCGGAATTCAGAGTCCACCGCCTCCAGCACGCGGTTGAGCGAAATATCCGTCCGGTTCCATTTCGTCCCATCCGCCAGTGTCTTCCCCGCCTGCGCCTGCGCGATCCCCAGCCGGATTCTCCCCTGTGCCAGCGTCTGCCCCGTCACCGGATCCACCACCCCCTGCGCCAGCGCGGCATGCCCGCCCCCCAGCACCAAACCCAAACCCAACACCAGCAAACCCGCGGTCCGTGTCAGCGATGCAGTCATGGTCAACCCCTTGGTTAAGGATCAGGACAAAGCTCAGGTACCCAAAAAAAGACACATCACTCTAGGCGCATCAATCTGCCGCATCCCGGCCCGCACGCCCATCCGTGTGCATCTCTAACGCTAAGTATATGCGCCAAAAACCTTTACGCCAAAAACCCTTAGCCTCGCACCATCCACCGTGCGAAGCTCCTCCCTCGCATTTCTTAACTTATCCCTTATCCCTTATCACTTTTAACTTTACCCCTACTCCGTCATCCGCTTCGTCCCCTTCAGGCACGCCTCTTTCACCGCCCACCGCACCCCAGGCGAAAACGCATACGTCTCCCATCTCCCGCTGGGCGTCCTCAGGTGCACCTGAAGCGGGATCTCCTCCTCCACCACAAAAAAGGATCGGTCGTCCTCCCGCGTATACATAAACGCCAGCGCAGGCCGCGGCTGCATCAGCAGCACCAGATTGATCCGTACCTCTTCAAACACGCCCACCGGCCCCACCCGATGCTGTGTCGGGTCGAAGTCTTGAAGGTCGAAAAATCGCTCGTCCGCCGGATGATGATGGGCTTCCATGGCAAATGGAAAAATACCCCCGAATTTCTCAGATTGCTACCCCCGTTGAAAAATTTAAATCTTTGAACCGGAGAATTCGTTCCTCCGCGCCCCCACATTGTCGCCTGAGGCTGATTGCCGGGAGGCCTCGAAACATGCGATGCCATCCCGGGACAATGCCTCTTGCCGGATGGATGCTCCTTGCTGCACGGATGCGCCTTACAGAGACTCATGGACACGCGACAACCCGAAACCCGATCACCCCGACGCGTGGCCCAATCGTCCTTCGCTCTGACTTTATTTCACCTTCACCGCACGGATCGCCATAAACATCGGGATCTCTTCCCGCGCCACATTCTCCGCCGCCGCACGCGGGCCGGAGTCGCTCGTCTTATGACTCGGCCATTCCTCCATCGCATCAATCAACAAACCTTCATTCCGCAGCGACTCCACATACGTCTGCAGCGGCCGGTGAAACGCCAGCGTCGCCACTTCCTGGTTGATTCCCGGGTTGGTCACGATCCGCTCCTTCAGCGGCAGCAGATACTTGTCCACCCGCCGGTACTGCACCCGCTCCTTCTCATCCCAGCCCCAGTGCGACTGCTTGGGCACGCGGAAGCACGGATGCATCATCGCAATCACAAACCGCCCGCCCGGCTTAAGCGCCTTGGCAATTCCCCGCAGCATCGTCGGCAAAGGGTGAATGTTCTGGATCGCCAGCACGCACGTCGCCGAATCAAACGTCCCTGGCGCGATGCCCGGATGGTCCCCCACCTCCCGCGCATCCGTCGTGAAATACCGCACGCCTTCCCCCGTCCGCTCCCGTGCCCGCTCGATCAGCGGCCCCGCCGCATCCACACCCGTCACATTCGCGCCCAACCCCTGCAGCATGCGGCATAGCACGCCCTGCCCGCACGCCACATCCAATATCTGCTGCCCCGCCGCCACGTCCAACAACCTCAGCACTCCCGGCAACACCACATGCTTGTGATATTCGCTCCCCCCATCGCCCACCAGGTTGTCGTACCAACCCGCCACATCCCCCCAATCCGTCCGCTCTGAGTTCACATCCCCCCCGACACCCCCCGACGCCGCCGCCTTATTGCTCCGCGGCGGATTCGGCAACGGCTTATTCCCGTACGGCCCCTTAGGCGCCTGACGAAAAGGCCCGCGCCCGGAAGGTCCATGGTTGTCGTAAGGCCCTTGGTTCTTCTTAAAACTCATCTCATTTCCATCCTTCTGGCAATCATGGTGCTTCCCTCACCATTCTCCTCGATTTTCCACTTCTTAACTTTTCTTCCTTCGCGTCTTCGCGCCTTCGCGGTAAACCTCTGCCTCCGCCATCGCTGCCCGCATCCCTTCCCTCAGCGTCACCCCCGTTTTCACGCTCATCTTCTTCACATCCGCCATCTCCGGCTGTGCCACAATCACACGGCCTGCCAACGACCCCACCTTCAACCGAAACTCCCCGAATTCGCATTTCACCGTCATATGCCTGCGCTCCAGCACCAGCCGCGTCGCCGACCGCATCCGCACCCCAAAACTACCCGTCAGCTCCAGCACCCGTTTCGCCAGCCGTGCTGCATCTTCCTTTTTAACCAGCACGGAAAGCATCACCCCCGGCCTGTTTTTCTTCATTCCGATCCCAACCGTCCACACATCCAGTGCCCCCTCCGCCAGCAGCACATCCATCGCATCCCCGATCACTTCCCCCGTCTGGTCATCCAGGTTCACCGACATCTCCACCACATCCACAACCGACTGCGGCAGGGGGGCATTCACTTTTTTCACTTCACGCTTCGCCATGCGCCGCCCTCTCAAAAACCCACGATTGCACTGGTGGTTCATCACCCAGTGTTTTTACCCTCTCTCCGCACCTTATCCGACCTTTGTGTCTTGGTGTCTTAGTGGTAATCGATCAACCCCTATCTCACTTCAACTCTTAAAACTTCACCGAAGCTTCCGGGTCCCCCCATTGCTCCTTGTCCTTGCGCAGCACTCTCTTGGGGTCCACCTGCACCTGTGTTTGGTCGTTGGGCGCCAGCCGGATCGCATACCGCTCCATCGGCCGCTTGGCTTTCCCCCCTGCGATGTTCACCCCTTCCGCCGTGAAATGCGCCTTGTGCTTGTCGCACGTGAATTCCTTCTTATCCTTCGACCACCGGATCTGTCCTCCCGCATGCGGGCAGATGGTGCTCAGCGCCACCAGTTCCTTGCCATCGCTCACCAGCAGCACCTGTTTGTCTTTGAAGAATTTGTCATACACCCCGGCCTTCGCATATTGGCTCAGCGGCCCCGCCAGAAACGCCTCCGTCGGCGCTTGCGGGTCATCCTCGCCCCGCACCACATTGTTCAACACTGTCAACGCCAGGCCAGCCGCGGCCAGCGCCACAAACTCACGACGTGTAGGGCTCATCAAAGATTCCTATCCAAAAATTCCCGCGCGGCGCTTTCAACATGGAAGCCCGCCCAGACATCTTACCCAGGCCCACTCCCCCTTCGATCAGCTGGTTTTTGTATTTGAAAATAACATTGAAAACAATTGAAAATGATTCTGGGTCATGGTGGCGACACCACTCGTAAATCCCGGCTTCGTATTTCAATGCGCTTTAAAAAACAGAAAAAAGATTGAACCGTCAGCGCGGTTTTCGTAAAATCTCATTCTGACAATTTCAAATTTTGAAATTGATATCATTTCAAAAGTCGAAAGTCGGTTCCATTTCAAGGACTTAAAAATGACGCACCCAAAACGCAACGGCTTTTCCCTTGTTGAACTGCTCATCGTCCTCGCCGTCGTCGGCTTGCTCCTCTCACTCCTGCTCCCTTCACTCATGCAGGCGCGGCTTAACGCCAAGCGCCTCCAGGCCATGGTCAATGTCCGCACCATGGTCCAGGGCTACACCTCCTACGCCATCGACAATAAGAACACGCTCTACCCCGGCACCACAGACGGCGGCGGCACCTCGCCCGCTTATTACATCCACGACATCAGTCCCACGGTCTACGTCGACCATCGCCCCATCATCAGGCAATACAACCTCTCCCGCGCCACCCGCCACCCCATGGTCCCCA
>CAZGOM010000025.1:40847-47223 GCA_964527265.1 uncultured Phycisphaeraceae bacterium
CCCATCATCAGGCAATACAACCTCTCCCGCGCCACCCGCCACCCCATGGTCCCCACCTGGCCGGACCTCCTCACTGTCACCGGCGAGCCAAAAGCCTGGCCCTTCTCTTATTGGCCCGGCTATGGGCACCAGAGTGTCTCACGTACCTGCGCCATGCCCATCCGCGTCGACCTGGCCAAGCCCACCCACGCGATGTTCTCCGACACGCTCGACAACAACACCGTCACGGGTCTGGTGATCAATTTTATGCCCAGCGCATCGCTCTCCCCCAATTGGTATGCCAACGCGTCAACCAATTTTCCGCTTTACCTCATTCCCCTCAGCGAGGTTTTTGGGGCTCACGTCGGCAAACTTGATGGCAGCGTGAGCCTCCGCAAGATCGGCTCCTTCCCCTGGGTCACGCGCGAGACCGGCCGCCAGAACCCCAACTGGCAGCTCTGATCACTCAGGCGCTATATTGAAATGCTGTTCACCGCGCATGCCCCGGGCAAGGGCATAGCCAGGTGAAAAAGGGAGGCGCGCCATGAGAAAGATCAGGATCTTCGAACACATCTCGCTGGACGGCGTGATATCACCCGAAAAACGCAACGAAGGCGATGACGACTACGCACATGGCGGGTGGACGGCGCCGTACCGAAGCCCCGAAGGTAGGGAGGCCGTCACCGCGGCTCAGGGCAGCGGCTTCGATCTCCTGCTTGGCCGCCGCACCTACGATCTCTGGGCCGGTTACTGGCCCAAGGCCGGGAGTAGTCCGATAGCCGACAGCCTGAACGCCGCGACGAAATACGTCGCGACCCACAGACCCGACAGCCTCCAATGGGGCCCGGTCAAAAGCCTGGGCGCGGACATCAATGAGGCTATTCGCGTCATCAAGGCAACCGACGGCCCTGACTTAATCGTCTGGGGAAGTTCAACACTCACCTCTGTGCTTCTCGGGCATGGTCTGGTCGACGAGATTGTCCTGATCGTTTACCCGGTCCTGCTGGGCCGGGGCAAACGCTTCTTTTCCGATGATGCCGACCCGCGCAAACTCGCTCTCGTCAGTACGAAGGCCACATCCGGGGGTGTGCTCTTTAACACCTACCGGCATGTTGGCTCGCTTTGAAACCGGATTACCCCGCCTTGTTGAGCAGACGCCCTTTATTTTAAGTGCGGCGCAATCAACTGCGTCCAAAGCCGATACCCTTCCTCTGTGTTGTGAATGCCATCCTTCACGAACAACTCCGGTTTGGGTTTGCCTTCCGGCCCCAGCGTCGGGGTCCAAAGGTCCACGTAATCCAGGTTCTTACCCTCAGCCACCATGCCCTTCAGGAGTTCGTTCAGCTCCTTCTGCTTGGCCGCTTTTTTGATGCGCGCAGGCGTGGGGTTCAGCGAAAGAATAATGATCCGGGTATCCGGAAGCGCGGCTTGGACCTTCTTGATGAATTGCGCATATTGCTCGGCAACTTCCTGGACGGTCACCTTCGGGTTTTCTACGTCATTGGCCCCCTCCCGGAGCACAATCGTTTTAGGCTTGTAGGGGATGACAATCCGGTCGGTGTAGTAAAGGCAATCGGCCATGGTCGATCCGCCAAAGCCGCGATTGATGACCACGTGGTCCGGAAAATCCTTGGTCAGTGTCTTCCACCTCACAATCCCCGACGACCCCACAAAAAGGATGGCTCCCTGCGGTGGCGCTGATGTGCGGTCCTGCCGTTCAAACGCTTCGATTTCCTTGTCCCACCTCATCCGCCCCGGTTGAGTCGCTGGCTGCGTCGATGGCTGCGTCGAGGGCCCCGGCGATGCAGCTTTGATGCCTGCGGGAATCAACCCCAAAAGCACCACCAGCGCGAAGAGGATATTGATCTTGTTCATTCCGACCGCTGAACCCGTTTTCATCGAAATTATCCGCCTCTAAAAGGTTATGACGCTTGGATCTGTCTGCCTACCTTCTGGGCTCATACCGCATCGCCACCGCCCCCGAACTCAGCTCCAGCCGGCTCACCAGCTTCAGGTCCAAAGGCTTCGACATTCCCGCGAACAACGTCGGCCCGTGGCCCGCCACCCTGGGGTGCACCACAAACTCGTACTCGTCGATCAATCCCATCTCCGCCAGCGCCAGCGGGAGCTTTACGCCTCCGGTAAACAACCCCTTGCCCGGCATGCGTTTGAGTTCCTCAACAGCCGTCCTCAGATCCCCTCGCACCAATTCTGAATTCCAATCCACGCGGCCCAGCGTGCTCGATACGACATACTTCTTTGCCGCATCCATTGTCCGTGCGAAGGGCTCCATCCAACCAGGCCTCACTTCTGTTCGTCCCGACGGCCGGAATGCCGCCTCCATCATTTCATACGTCACCCGGCCAAAAAGCAGCGCATCTGCCCGCTTGAGGTTTTCCACGGCGTTTCGATGCAGATCTTCGGTCGGTGAAATGCCTTGATGATCGCAGCACCCGTCCAATGTGACATTGATGGAATATCGAAGAGGTTGCATTTTCTTTTCCCTGAAAACGTTAGTGATTCACTTTTGATGACAACTATACTTGATGCGCCTCACACCTCTCGCATGACCAATTGCATGAACGAAGATCCGATCTTCAATGACAATGAACCCTTCCGGCTTACAAGCACCCTCGGCCCAAACTTCAGCCCCTAGACCCCAGACCCCAGACCCTCTACCATCCTTTCCATGCCCGCTTCCACTCCCAACCCTCCCCCCACACCCGCAAACGCGGCAAACCTCCGCCAGCGCCTCCTCGACCTCCTCATCGGCACCCGCCCCGGCACACCCGCCGCACGCACTTTCCAGGCCATCCTCGTCGTCCTCGTCCTCACCGCCTTAAACATCCTTCTCGAGCATCTCCTCTCAGACATCGAGCCCTCCAGCCTCGCCATGGTCTACCTCCTGGGCGTCGCCCTCAGCGCCGCGCGCCTTGGGCGCTGGCCTGGTCTCCTGAGCGCCTTTCTCAGCGTCCTTGCATTCAACTTCGCCTTCGTCGAGCCCCGCCTTACTTTCATTGCCCACGACAGCCAATACCTCATCACCTTCCCCGTCATGCTCCTGGTTGCCACCTTCATCGGCGAACTCGCCTCCCGCGTCCAGGAACAGGGTCAGGACTCCCGTGACCGCCTCAGCCAGACCCAGTCCCTTGCCCAACTCGCCGATACCCTCTCCGCCCACGACAGCCCTGCCGCCATCGCCGCTGCCTGCGCCCAAACCCTCGCACGCATGTTCAATGCCGATGTCGTCGTCTATCTTCCCGACGGTCCCACCGAGCGCCTCATCCCCGCCGCCAGCACGCTCCCCGAGCTCCTCACCGATGAACACGAGCTCGGCGTCGCCATGTGGGCCTGGGAAGAAGCCACCAACGCCGGCCTCGGCACGCAAAATCTCCCCGGCTCTCGCTGCCTCCACGTCCCCGCCGAAAAAGGCTCCGACACCGGTCCCGTCATCGCCCTTCTCCCCCGCGAGAGCGAATCCGTCTTCGACCCCACTCAGCTCGCCCTCATCGAAGCCTGCGCCGCCGTCCTTGCCACCGTCCTGGACCGCGCACGCCTCGCCGCAGAAACCCGCACCGCCCTCGTCGAAGCTCAGGCCGAACGCCTGCGCGGCTCGCTCCTCTCCAGTGTCTCCCACGACCTGCGCACGCCCCTCGCCGTCATCGCCGGCGTCAGCGAATCCCTCCTCGCCCGTCACGCCGATCCCGCGTCCCCCGAAGCCCAGGGCCTCCGCTCCATCTCCGACCAGTCCCGCCGCCTCGCCTCCCTCGTCGAAAACATTCTCAGCGTCACCCGCCTCCAGTCCGGCAGTGTCCACGCTGGCCTCCAGTGGGTCCCCGTCGATGAACTCGTCGCCGGCGCGCTCGACCGCCTTCCTGAAGCCAAGCGCGTCCATCTCCTCCCCGGCTCCGGCGAAGTCCAGCTCTTCGCGGACCCGCTCCTCATCGAACAGCTCCTCTACAATCTCCTTGAAAACGCCCTCAAATACTCTCCCCCAGGCACCCCGGTCGAAATCGCCGCCTCCGTCGACCAGAAACTCTTCCGCCTCATCGTCGCCGATCAGGGCCCCGGTGTCCCTGAACCCGACCGCCCCCGCATCTTTGATAAATTCGTGCGCGGCCAAAACGCCGGCACCCTACCCGGCGTCGGCCTCGGCCTCGCCATATGCCAGGCCATCGCCTCCCTCCACCACGGCTCAATCACCTGCCTCGGCAACCGCTTCCAGCTCCTCCTTCCACAACCCGACCAGCCACCGCCTCCCCCCGACGAAAACACCGCACAAACACCCGAAAGCCGCCTCCAATGAGCGTTCAACCCACCATCCTCGTCATCGACGACGAAGTCCCCATTCAAAAACTCCTCAAGCTCCCCCTCGTCGACGCCGGCTTCAAGGTCGAGGAAGCACTCACCGGCCGCCAGGGCCTCGTCTCTCTCGCCTCCTTCGCCCCCGACCTCATCCTCCTTGATCTGGGCCTCCCCGATATGGACGGCCTCGACGTCCTCAAGGAACTCCGCGCCTGGAGCAAAATTCCCGTCATCATCCTCTCCGCCCGCGGCCAGGACCGCGACAAAATCTCCGGCCTCGACTTGGGCGCCGACGATTATCTCACCAAACCCTTCAGCGTTCAGGAACTCCTCGCCCGCGTCCGCGCCGCCATGCGCAGAAACACCTCAACTCAGGAAACTTCTGAACCCGTCTACGAGGCCAACGGCCTGAAAATCGTCCTGCCCGCCCGCGAAGTCACCGTCGACGGCAACCTCGTCAAACTCACCCCCATCGAATTCAAACTCCTCGCCCTCTTTATCCGCCACCCCGGCCGCGTCCTCACCTATAGCCTTATTTTAAGGGAAATCTGGGGGCCAAATCGCGAACACGACCACCACGCCCTCCGCGTCCACATGGCCAACCTCCGCCGCAAAATCGAACCCGACCCCGCCCACCCCCGCTACATCCACACCGACCAGGGCATCGGCTACCGAATAAAAGCTTAATCCCACCCCCCCCCCAAAAAAACCGGGCGGCTGGTCCTCAAAAACCACCCGCCCGGCCGTGCATTCGGCTCATCTCTTACCCGACGGTTTACTTAAACCCAGGCAGGAACGCCTTCTCGGCCTCAAACAGCTCAAGCGTCATGGCTTTAATCTGCGCCGGCGTGCACATCGTCTGCGTCAAAGGATCCAGGTACAGCGCATGGATCGCCGCTTCTACCGACTTCTCCATGCATGCCGTTGCCGCCAGGTCGAACATCGCCATGTTGCTCGCGCAGATGTGCGCCATCTGCGCCGGCAGCCGCCCGTAGCGCGTGGGATTGATCCCGTTACGGTCGATCATGCACGCCACTTCCACGCACCCGTCGCCCGGCAGGTTGGTGATCAAATGCGCGCTGTCCCCGTTGCGCCGGTGCAGGTTGTTCATCACGTTTCCGTGAATGCGGAAGGGGGTATCCTTCTCCCGTGCCTCGATGATCCACGATGCGTATTCATACGATCGCTCCCAGCCCAGCGGCTTCTCGCCCGCCACCATCGCCAGCCGGTCCGCATCCGCGTTCTTACGCCATGTCGGCCAGTTGGAGGCATAAAACCGCGACTCCCCGCAGTAGCCTGTGCGTGCATACGCCTCCATCGCCTGCTTGTTCTTGCGGTAGTAATGCAGATATTCCGAAAGATGTCCGGAGCTCTCGGTGATGAATGCCCCAAAGTGCAGCATCATGTCCTTGCGCACCAGGTCGGGCCGTTCTTCCGGGTCGGTGGGTTTGCCCGCCAGATCCAGCATGGCCTTCTCAAACAGGATGGGGTAGAGGTTCTGCCCCTTGTGCTTGAGCTTGGTGAACCATGCCAGATGATTGATGCCCGCGCATTCCCATTCCATTTCTTCGTACGTCACGCCCGCGCGCTTGGCCAGCAAATGCCCTGTTCCCTGCACGCTGTGGCACAGCCCCACCACCGGCACATCGCTGGAGCGCCCCGCCGCAAGACACATGATGTTCATCGGGTTGGTGTAGTTGAGCACGATTGCCCCGGGGCAATAGCGTTCCACGTCTTTTAAGATTTCGAGGAACACCGGCACGGTGCGCAACGCCTTAAACAGCCCGCCGGGCCCGATGGTGTCGCCGATGCACTGGTCCACGCCGTACTTGAGCGGGATGTCGTTATCGAACTGCACGCACGCCGTGCCTGAGACTTCCACGCAACACACGATGTAGTCCGACCCGGCCATCACGCGCGTGCGGTCGGTCGATCCCGTCACCGTCCAGCCTTTTTTCCCTTCCTGCTCAATCAGCCGGCCGATGAGCTTGGTCATCGTCTCAAGCCGCCCCGCATCGATGTCCACCAGCGCGATCGACCCCGCCTCCGCACCCGGCACCTTCAGCACGTCATTGATCAAGCGCGGCGTAAA
>CAZGOM010000026.1:0-46903 GCA_964527265.1 uncultured Phycisphaeraceae bacterium
CTATCGGCCGATCTTTACACCTTAAGCACTGGTCCGAAAATTGGGGAGTACTTCATTCGACTTGTAAAGGATCCACGCAAAAATCACCGTCTCTTCGTCCTTCGCCTTCGCCATCTTCAAAAATGACACCATCGGCTGCTGATCAATCTCTTCAAACTCGAATTCCCGATACTCCAGCGCGCCATGCTTCATCCAAACCTTCCGCGCCGCCTTCGCCATCTTCGTATACTCCGCCACTTTCCCCTTGGGCACCGGCAACACAAATCCATCGATAAACATCATCTCTCCAATCTCAAAAACGCTGTCAATCAAACACCCATCAACACATGACACCAATCCTACTCCCATCTCCCATCAACGCCACCACCTTATTAACTCTTTGTAAATGCCTCTTCTAATCTGGTTCATCTTGTAAAAATCCGCTCTTCATCCCTCCCCCGCAACCAAACCATCCAGCTTCTCAAAGCTCTGCGACCACCCCTCCACCGCGCCCATCTTGATGATCGCATCCCGATCCGCCGCGGCTTCAAACCTGTTCGTGATTGTCACCCTCGTCCTGTTCTTCCCCACTTCCTCAAACGCCACCTCCACCACACCGCTGAATCCCCGATCCCCATCCTTCGCATTCCGGTAACGGTTGAACATCTCCTGCCATTCCTCCGGATGCTCATCCACCACATCCGTCATCACCAGTCTGCGCGGCGCATCCACCTCCAGAAACACGCCATGCATTGGATATTCCGTCCCGTCCGCACCTCGCATCGTGATCCGATACGCTCCGCCGGCCTTCACATCCATCTCGCACACCGGATTCGTAAACCGGTGCGGACCCCACCACTTGGCCATCATCGCCGGGTCCATCCAAGCCTTGAACACCAACTCCCGCCCCGCCTCAAACACGCGGCTGAACACCAGGTCATTCCCCGGCATCGTCACACCCACCTTCTCCACCGGCCCCGTCGTCCGGTGCCCCGCCGGCAGCATTGCCGCCGCCTGCTTCTCCAGCAGCCCCATATTCTCGCCCCACCCCGAGCTCCACCCCTGCTTCATCAGTTCCGGCGTCCACCTCCCGTCACGACCCGCCACCATCACCAGCTCAGCACGAATTCCCACCCGCGTCTTCCCACCCTCATCCTCCAGCCTCACCTCCAAATGCGACTCATGAAACACCTTCCCCCCCTCACTGCAGTACTCGTGATACCCAATCACACCCGGCTCCTCCACCTTCACAAACGTCCCCCAGTTCACATACTCAATCCCACTCTCGTGCGGCATACGAATCCTAAATCCACCCCCCACACGCACATCCCAGCTCTCCACCGTCACCCTCTTAAACCCCTTCGGCTGCCACCAATTCACCACATGCTCCGCCTCCGTCCACATCCGATAAACCAAAGTCCGCGGCGCATCCACCACCCGCGAAAACGCCACCACCTGCTCCACCATTTCCGTCGCCATCATCATCCCTTTCAAATACATTCTGACCTTTTTTGTCCCCTCTCCACCTGAGAGAGGACCGCCCACGCACGCCCAAATCCACCCGAACTTCCCACTCTGACTTTTTCCTTTTCCCTTATCCCTTATCACTTTCTGCCTGCATTTCCTTCAAATACTCTTCCAGCCGATCCAGCCGCGCTTCCCAATGCTCCCGGTATTGCTCCAGCCAATTCGATACATCCCGCAGCTTCTCCGCCTCCAGCTTGCACGGCCTCCACTGCGCCTGCCTGCTCTGCGTAATCAGCCCCGCCCGCTGCAGTACCTTCAAGTGCTTCGTCACCGCCGGCAGGCTCATCTCAAACGGTTTGGCCAGCTCCTTCACCGACGTCTCACCCTTCGACAGCTTCGCCAATATCGCCCGCCGCGTCGGGTCCGCCAGCGCCGCAAAAGTCACACTCAATTGATCTCCCGCAGCAGCCATACTTATTTCACCTTCTGGTTATTTAACCTATTAGTAAACTATCGACCATTCCAAATCACGTCAACCCCAAGCAAATGCCAATCCTGCAAATCTCTTCAAAATACCGTTGATCCTGTCAAAAATTCCGCCTCTTCTCTCTTCTAATCCTCAAAACAAGCCCTCAAACAATCTCCGCCCCGCCCAAACTCCTCATTTCAAGCCAAATCCTCACAACGCAAAAACACCCCTCCTCCACCCCAATCACCTCACCACGATAAAAACCCCTCAGTTCGCGTCCCCAAACCCAACTCCCCACCCGCCTCGACACGCCTGCAATAAATCTTCACAAATTATAACTATAATACAAAATTAGTCAAGTCAAAGAATAATAATAAACCAAAATTTCTTCCTGAATACTAAAATAGTATAACTCAAGACACAACCAGCCCTTATCCTCTTAATCATCCCCAATCCTCTTAATCCCAGTCAAAAAATTCCCTCTCCAAATTCACCCGCTCGATTACACTCAAATAACCCCGGAAGGCATAAACCATGCACCCTCCACCCATCGCCCTCCGCGTCGCCTTTCCCGAAGCCGACAAGCAAACACTCGACGACTGGTGGGTCTCCCTCTCCGCCCCACAACGCCAAAACATCAGCTCAGTCTGCGAATCACACATCGACAAATGCTTCCTCGGCATCATCTCCCCCGATGGCCAGCACATCATCCCCAAGCTCAAAGACGGCCACCTCATCCTCCGAAAAAAATTCCTCCCCAACCTCGACGAATGGCCCCCGGGCGAATTCCAGCAGCGCCTCACCGCCACCCAGCTCGTCATCGTCTACGACCCCGAACAACAAACCTTCCAACTCGGCTCAAACGCCTCTACTCAACCACAGAATTCCCAACCCAAACCACCCGCCTGACCCACCCACAATCCCTCTTTTTCCGACCAGCCCCCACACCCCAGACCCGAAACCCTCTTCTTCCTGCTACAATATTCTGTTCGCTTTCAACAGACCGTCACCCTCCTATTGCCCCAAAGACTTCCGCAATGATCCCCAAAGTCGCCATCATCGGCCGCCCAAACGTCGGCAAATCCTCCCTGCTCAACCTCCTCGCGGAGCGCACCATCTCCATCGTTGAGCCCACCGCTGGCGTCACACGCGATCGCGTCGTCGCCACCTGCGAGCTCCCCGCTCTCGAGCGCGGCGAACCCAATCGCTTCGTCGATCTCATCGACACCGGCGGCTACGGCATCGAAGACTCCCAGGGCCTCACCAAAGACGTCGAACGCCAGATCGCCAACGCCATGGCCGAAGCCGATCTCATCCTCTTCGTCATCGACTCTCAAGACGGCATCACCCCCCTCGACAACCAGGTCGCCCGCCTCCTGCGCATGTCCAAGGGCCACGGCATATCCGTCCCCGTCCTCCTCATCGCAAACAAAGTCGACGGCGAAACACACGAAGCACACGCTCACATCGCCCAGCGCCTCGGCTTCGGCGACCCCGTCATGGTCTCCGCAAAGTCACAGCACAACAAATTCGTCCTCATCGGCGCCATCCGCAACGCCATCAACTGGGACAAGTTCGGCGGCGCGCTCGCTCCCAACGATCCCGGCATGCTCCTCTCCATCGTCGGCAAACGCAACGCCGGCAAATCCACCTTCGTCAACGCCCTCGCCGGCGACGACCGCGTCATCGTCTCCGAAGTCGAAGGCACCACCCGCGACTCCATCGACGTCCGCTTTGAAATGGAAGACAAAGTCTTCACCGCCATCGATACCGCAGGCGTCCGCAAAGGCAAGAGCATCCAGGACGACATCGAGTATTACTCCCTCCACCGCTCCCTCCGCGCCGTCCGCCGCTCTGATGTGGTCGTCTTCATGATCGACGCCACCCTCCCCATCAGCTCCGTCGACCACAAGCTCGGCAACGAAATCATCAAGCATCACAAACCCACCATCCTCGTCATCAACAAGTGGGATCTCGCTGAAAAGAAAGCCACCCAGGAAGCCTTCATCAAATACCTCGAAGAGGAAATGAAGGGCTTCAGCTTCGCCCCCGTCGCCTTTATCAGCGCCAAAGACGGCGAAGGTATCAAGGAAGTCATCCAGACCGCCCTTACCCTGCACGAACAGGCGGGCATCCGCATCCCCACCTCCCAGATGAACAAGGTCATGGACGAGCTCCTCGCCGAGCGCACCCCCGTCTCCGGCGTCGGCCGCCGACCCAAGATCTACTACGCCACCCAGCTCGCCGTTCATCCGCCCACCATCGGCGTCTTCGTGAATGCCGAGTACCTCTTCGACCACAACTACCAGCGCTTCCTCGTCAACCGCTTCCGTGACCTCCTCCCCTTCCCCGAAGTCCCCATCAAGCTCATCATCAAGGGCAAGGACAACGCCCCGGAAGATTCCCCGACCAAAAAGAAGGTCGAAATCGTCAAACCCAAAGGCAAAGGCCCCGCCAAAAGCCCCGGCAAATTCCGCGGCAAACCCGCCTCCAGCGCCAAAACCAAAGCTGAAAAAGACCGCCAGCAGCGCGAACAGCGCGACCGCCACATGTAATCCCCCATTTTCAGGGTGGCACATTGCAGCCGTCCGCGGCTGCGATGTGTCTTACTCGCGCCAACAAAACAACAAAAAAAAAAAAGACCCTCCATCCGGAGGGTCTTCTGCTTTTATTTCTGAACCCCAGACCCCGAACTCTGAACTCTGAACTCTGTACCCTGTACCCTGTACCCTGTACCCTGTACCCAGGACTACTTCTTCCTCCCCACCACCACCATCGCCCCCGCCACCCCAAACACTGCCGCCCAGTAAGCCACTGTACGCCACACAAACTTCCGCTTCGCCAAAAACGCCCACCACACGGACCCCGTCCGCTTCGCCCGCGCCGCCGCGCTCACTCGGATCGACTTATAACGCGACTGCGGCCGGTGATATTCAAACTCCAGCCCCGCATCCGCCATCAGTTTCTTGATCTGCTCCGGCTTGAACATCGAAAAATGCCGCGGCACGTCGTACCCGATCCAATCCTCTTTCGTCAGCCACGCCGCCCAGGAATGTGCATTCGGGCAGCAAAGCAGCAAATACCCCCCAGGGTTCAACCGCGACGCCGCCTCCTTCACAAACCCCGCTGGGTCCGGCAAGTGTTCAATCACATGCCACGCCGTAATCACATCAAATTTCCGGTCCTTCAGACAATCCCCCGGCCATGTCCCCAGATGTACGTCGATCCCTTCTTTTTCCTTGCATTGTTTGGCCGCCGCCGCGGATAAATCCATCCCCGTCACCTTCCATCCCCGCTGCCTCTGCTTGCGCAAAAACACGCCCCCGCCGCATCCAAAATCCAATAACTCCCCCGTCCCCGCCCACTCCAGCGCATCAATGTGCTTCTTCCCATACCGCAGCCACAAAGCCAGCGGCCAGGTAAACGCCTTCTGTAAAAAACCGACCTTCTCCGACCCCGGATACCCAAAGTGATTCCGCAATGCCAGCTTGATTACGCGCTCCCGCACCCCGCCGTAACGCACATCCGCATCCTTCGACGGCGCATCCTCGGCTTCGTAATAGTCGCCTGGGTAATACTGCGCGATCGTCGCCATCGTCGGCCGCGGGCTCGTATACAAATGCCCGCATTTCTTGCACGTCACGATCTGGTAATCCCCACCCACCCCCATCCAATATTCCCGCGCCTTCAAAAAAGGCGTGTTCTCCCGCGTTCCGCAAAGCAGACACGCCACATCCTCTAAATCGCCCGGTTCATTAGGATTCGCCTGGGGATGCTTAACGCTGCTTGCAGAAGGATTCACCATTCAAAAATTGTAATTTTTAAGCCCATTTTCCGCAAATTACCCAGATCCGGGTGCCACGC
This sequence comes from uncultured Phycisphaeraceae bacterium, assembly GCA_964527265.1. GTDB lineage: Bacteria > Planctomycetota > Phycisphaerae > Phycisphaerales > Phycisphaeraceae > CAZGOM01. The sequence goes on from CAZGOM010000026.1 coordinate 5,780, forward strand.
CAACAAACAGCCCACATCCGACTTCACTCCATACTCTTGGGCGCAAGACTATGATATTCCCACCCGCCTCCTCCAAGCCCCCCGGCAACCCGGCAACCCGATAGCCCGGGCGAAAAAAATCCCCACCTACTCCGGCCCACTCAAAATGCCCAACGTCGTCTTCATTTCCAAAGGCCTCTCCTCCGCCTCCACGCGCTACCGCGCCCAGGCTTTCTTCCCCATTCTCCAAAAAGCCGGCTGGAATCCTGCCCACATCGACGGCAACACCGGCATCCGCTTCACCAAAGACCTCCTCACCACCATCCGCGCCGCTGATGTCGTCGTCGTCCTCCGCCGCACTTTCTCCGGCCCCTTCCGCTGGGCCCTGGGCATGGCCGCAAAAAAACTCGTCTTCGACTTCGACGACGCCATCTTCACCGGCTCCGACGGCAAAATCTCCCCCGGCCGCCTGCGCGGCTTCAAATCCATGGCCTCCCGCGCCGATCAGATCTGGGCCGGCAACTCCTACCTCGCTTCAGAAGCGCAAAAATACACCCCAAAAGAGGTCCAAATCGTCCCCACCGTCCTTGATGTCTCCAAATATACGCACATTGAAACACCTCAATCGAGGAAACCAGATGATCACCTCGACCTGGTCTGGATTGGCAGCTCCACAACCAGAAAATACCTCCAGTCCGCCCTCCCCATCCTCGACCAGGCCCACGCCTCAAACCCCCGCCTCCGCCTCAAAGTCATCGCCGATTTCGACCTCCCCCAATCCGGCATCCCGAAGCTCATAATCCCCTGGAATTCAGCCACCGAAGCCACTCATCTGGCTTCCTCCCACATCGGCATCGCCCCCATGCCCGACGACCCTTGGACCAAAGGCAAGTGCGGCTTCAAAGTCATCCAATACATGGCCGCCGGCCTCGCCGTCATCTCCTCCAACTCCGGCGCAAATAAAGACATAGTCACTCATAACCAGACCGGCCTCCTTGCCGACACCCCCGACCAATGGCTCGCCGCCATCGCCCAACTCGCAAGCGATCCCACCCTCCGCGACCAGATGGGCCAATCAGGCCGCGCCCGCGCCCTCGCCCACTATGATCTCAACTCCGCCGGCCAGGAAATGGTCATCCGCCTTAATCAACTTGTTTGACTTTAAACATCCAACTCCACCGCCTGATCCGCCCGATCCATAATGAACCGGAACCGCGCCGAGGCATCCTTCCCCATCAGTTCAGCAATCACCCGATCCGCTTCAAGACCATCCACAATCTGCACCTTCAAAAGCCGCCGTGTCTTCGGATTCAGCGTCGTGTCCCACAGCACCTTGGGCATCATCTCACCTAGGCCTTTGAAGCGCGTGATGTCCGGCTTGGCGTTCCCCTTCACATACTTCTTCAAGATCTGTTCCCGATGCGCCTCGTCGGATGCCCAGTGCGTTTCCTTGCCGATATCAATGCGGAACAATGGTGGCTGCGCCAGAAACACCTTGCCCGCTTCCATCAAGCCTCGCATGTGACGGAAAACGAATGTTAAGAGCAGCGTTGTGATGTGGTGGCCGTCGGAGTCGGCATCCGCCAGCAGGATCAGTTTGCCGTACCGCAGCCGAGACACATCAAAATCTTTGCCCACCCCGCACCCCAGCGCCGTGATGATGTCCGCCACTTCCTTGTTTTCCATCACCTTGGCAAGCGTCAGGCTTTCGGTATTCAAAACCTTCCCGCGCAACGGCAAAATCGCCTGCGTATTGCGGTCGCGCCCTTGCTTGGCGCTGCCACCGGCCGAGTCGCCTTCCACGATGAAAAGCTCGCTCTCCTCCACTTTGTTGGACGAGCAGTCCGCCAGTTTCCCGGGCAATGTCGCACGGCCTGATGTCGGGCTCTTCCTGATCGCATTCGATGTCGCACGCGAAGCCTCGCGCGCACGCGCCGCCAGGATGATGCGCGCGATGATCCCTTCCGCCGTCGTCTTGTTGTGGTTCAGCCACTGCTCCAGCGCCGGGCGCACCGCGCCATCCACGATCCCCTGCACTTCCGGGTTGTTCAGCTTGTCCTTGGTCTGGCTTTGAAACTGCGGCTCGGCCAGGAAAATCGAAATCACCGCCACCATGCCCTCGCGGATGTCTTCGGCCGTGATGGAAACACCCTTGGGCGCCAGGTTGTGCGTCTCGATGAAGTTGCGGATCGCCTTGCCTACGCCCGCACGCAGGCCCGCCTCATGCGTTCCGCCGAACGGCGTGGGAATGCTGTTGGCGTAGCACTTGATGTATTCATCCGTCGATTCCGTCCACAAGAGCGCGATATCGATCTTCACGCCCGACGCCTGATCGGCCGTCTTGGTCAGCAAAAACGGCTGCTCCTGGATCGCCTTCGCGCCACGGTTGGCCAAAATCTTCGGCAGGAAGGCCGAAAGCCCTTCCTCGTGATGAAACACTTCCTTGGTCTTGTTGGCCTCATCCACGAACGTGAATTTCACGCCCCGGTGGATGTAGCTGGCCACTTCGATGCGCTCGCGGATCTGGTTGGGGTCAAACTCCGTCTTGGGGAAGATTGCCGGGTCCGGGTGGAAATAAACGCTCGTGCCCGTTCCCCGCGCCGCCTCCACCTTCTTGATCGGCGCCAGCGGCACGCCCTGCTTGAACTTCATCTCCCACAAAAACCCCTCACGTTTGACTTGAACAATAAGTTCTTTCGACAGTGCATTGGCCACCTTGGCCCCAACCCCATGCAGCCCGCCGGAGGTCTTATAGTTCCCCTGCTCAAACTTCCCGCCCGCATGCAAATCGCAGAATAAAACTTCCAATGCAGACTTTTTCAGCTTCGGGTGCATATCCACCGGAATCCCGCGTCCATCATCGATAATCGTCACCGATCGTCCATCCGCGTGGATCGTCACTGAGATGTTCGAGGCATGCCCATTCATCGCCTCATCGATCGAGTTATCCAGGATCTCATACACCAAGTGATGCAGGCCCGAAGATCCCACTCCCCCGATGTACATCGCAGGCCGCTTGCGCACGGCTTCAAGACCCTCAAGCTTTGTAATATCTTTGGCTGTGTAACTCGTGGTCATCCTTGACCTCTTTCGGTTTTCGTAGGCGGGGAGAACTGTCTGGAATAACCAGAGGATTTTAACAGATGCACGGCCCAAGATGCGTTAGAATCCTAGACGAGCCACATCTGTTTAGACTTTTAGGCTAGGTTTTGCGCGACCCATGACGACAACCACGCTCAAAGTCAAAGGCATGACCGGTGACACCTGCGTCTCCACGGTCCAAAACACCCTGAAAAACCTCCCAGGTGTTATTCAGGCGCGCGCCATCCTTGATTTGGGCACCGTCGACATCGATTTTGACCCCGCCCGTACCGGCCTCGACGACATGGTCGAGGAACTCCGCACCATCGGTTACGAAGCGGAAATCGGCGAGCGCGAAGACACCAGCGACCAATTTTTCCCCGACGGCCTCCCCGGCGCAAGGCCCCAGGAAGACTCCGACATCATCGACGCCGAGTCCTCCGACCTCATTCCCGTCGACCGGGAAAATCAACCCGCCCAAGCCACGCACGTCACACAGCCCCCAACAGCTTCATCCGCGCATGCACCCTCAACCACCTCCAAAGGCGCATCTATCAGCATCCCTGCCCGCCCGGGCTTTCATGCGCTGGAGCCCGCTTCCGTCCTCTCCATCGACTCCCCCAAAATGGCCGATGCCATCGGGGCTGCGCTCTTCGCCGGCCTCGTCTTCGCCATCGCCCGCATGGCCCCCGATGTCGCCTGGGCAGTCTGGGTTCAACTTGTCATTGCCGGCATCGTCCAGTTCGGCCTGGGCTTTAAGTTCTATGCCTCCGCCGCCAAAGCGCTCATGCATCTGAAGATCGGCATGAACACCCTTGTCGTCCTCGCCACCACTTCCGTCTATGCCTACAGCGTCTACCACACCCTTCACGGCGGCCTCCACGTCTTTTTCGATGTCTCCACCGCCATCATCGCCTTCGTCGGCATCGGCCGCGTCCTTGAAGAACACGCCCGCCAAAGCGTCGCCCGCGCCGTTCCCGACCTTCTGCGGCTTAAACCTAAAAACGCATTCCTCATCAAAGTCCGCCCGCCCCAAAATCTCGACCCCTCAGACCCCTCCGAACCCGATGACCTTGAAGAGGAAGACCAACCCACTCCCACACTCATCCCCGTCGAACAGCTCAGCCGCGGGGATATCGTCTCCATCAAGCCTGGCCAACACGTCCCCGCCGATGGTGTCGTTTTAAAAGGCACCAGCACCGTCGATCAATCCAAGCTCACGGGCGAAACCCGCCCCGTCGACGCCGGCCCCGGCAGCCGCGTCCTGGCCGGCACCACCAACCTCACCGGCACCCTCACCGTCCAGGCGCAGCGCGTGGGAGACAGCACCTACCTCTCCCAGCTTGTCGATCTCGTCCAAAACATTGAATCTCAGCAGCCCCGCATGCAGCGCCTCACCGAGCGCTTCGCCACCATCATGATCTTCGTCGTCCTGGCCATCGCACTAGCCACCTTCCTTGTCTGGGGCCTCAAAGCCGCCCCAGACACGGTTCATACCGCCGACGTCGAGGTCATCTCTCCCTGGGTGCGCGGCATGCTCGCCGCCGTCGCCGTCCTCATCATCGGCTGCCCCTGCGCCCTGGGCCTCGCTGTCCCCACCTCCGTCATGGTCGCCATCAGCCTCGCCGCCCGCCAGGGTCTGCTCATCCGTAATCCCGACGAATTCGAAAAAGCCGCCCGCATCACCCATATCATCCTCGATCAGCCCGGCGCCCTCAGCCTTCGCCGCCCCACCGTCTCCAACATCATCCCGCTGGACACCAAATACTCCGAAGGCGACCTTATCCAGCTCGCCGCCAGCGTTGAGCAGTTCAGCGAGCATCCCACCGCCTCCGCCATCATTGTTGCCGCCAAACGCATGGGCCTCTCCCCCGAACCCGTGACTGATCCCCGGGCTTATCTTCATGCGGGCGTCACCGGCACGGTTCGCAAGCTTGAGGTTGCCGTCGGCAGCCCCAGCATGATGCGTGATCTGGGCATCAAGGGCATCGGCGATGCGTCGCTGGAGGCGATGGTGCTTCGCCGCAAGGGGAAAGCGCCTGTTTTTGTGGCCGTCAGCGGGCGGGTTGTCGGTGTTATTGCGATGGCCGATCAATTGAAAAGAGACTCCGCATTAACAGTAACCTGGCTGCGGCGAATGGGCGTGCATCCCTATGTGCTGACAGCAGATACGCCTGAGGCGGGGGTTCGCGTCGCAAGGAAACTCGGCCTGGGCAAAGCGCTGGACCCCAATGATTACCTCATGGCCGAGGTAGATTCCCACGAGAAGGATAAGAAGGTCGAGGCCCTCCGCGCCGGGCCGGGCGTGATCGCTTTTGCAGGGAATGGAACACAGGATCATGACGCCATCGACAAGGCGCATGTGGGGATTGCCGTCGTGAGCCAGTCGGAGGCTGGAGGGGCGGACAATCTGCACTCTAACCACGGCGGTATCATCTTGATGGGTAATGGGTTATGGAGTTTAATCGAGCTGGTTCGGCTCAGCCGCATGACGCGGTATCGCTGCCAGATGGGGCTGTTCTGGGCCATTGCTTTCAACGTGCTTTTGATCCCGCTGGCGGCGGTGGGCTGGCTGCACCCGATGATCGCGCCGATAGCCATGTCTTTGAGCACGCTTTGCGTGATGGCCAATGCCATGTGGCTGCGCACGGCGTACCAGCCGTCGCGGCCGGATATTGATCCGAATGACGAGCCGGAATAGCGAATTTTAGTTTCCTCGATTGAGGTGTTTTGAAATGGGCGTTTAGAGGTGTTGGGCACCCGGATTTGAGACGTTATCCTTACCTCGTGGCACCATCCAACCCTCAACCAAGCCCCGATCAGGACCCGCTGGATGTCAATACGGGTCCAAAACCGCCCGCATACACCCCCGCCACAAGCAAAAACCCGCTGATTCGCAACCGCCCGGCCCCGGCCAACGACAACACCGGGTGGGATGACACGCCGGAAGACGGGACGCCAGTGTGCTCTTATTGCAGCTACCGCCTGGCGGGCCTGGGCATCACAGGCGTATGTCCCGAGTGCGGGTATCGTTTTGATCTTTCGCAGCCCAAGCCCAAGGCACTGAAGCTCAAGCGCAAGCCGCACGCCTTCATGGGGTTCAAAGGGCATGCCGCGCTGGGTTTGAAATTCGTCGTTTTATATGCCCTGGTGGTTCTGGCGTGGATTTTTCACAAGATCGTCCCCTATAGCACGCTGACAGGAGACTGGCTGTTGTGGAGCCGCTACGCGGGGGCAGCGGTGTGGTGCTTCCTGGTGATCTGGTCGCCGACGCTGGCCTGGTGGGCGCTGGATTACATTGAATCCAAAAAGCGCATGCATCCCTGGGCCGTCGTAGCTTTATCACCCGCCCTCTGCGCCCTCGCGGCCGTCTTCCTGTGGCCTGAATCCATCCTCCCCACAGTCGCCGTGGGAGCGATCATGGGGCTTTTGCGCGTGGCCAAGGTGCGCATCAAGCCCTATGTGCCCGTGCGCTACCGTTGCGAAGTCTGCGAATTCCCCCTGGACGGCAACAAAATCAAGGGGGACTGCCCCAAATGCACCGCACCCTATGATCTGATCCGCGCTGAAGAAGAGCGCGCGCGCGGCGAGGAAAAAATACGCCACATGTACTGCCGTCATTGCGAGTATGAATTGACGGGACTTCGGCTCAAAGGGCCTTGCCCCGAATGCGGGCAGTATTACAACCTTTCTGATCCTTCCACGCGGCTGAGCATCGTGCAGCTGGCCAACCGACGACGCAATTCCCAATACCTTGTCTCACAGTTGATCGCCACGACGATTCTGTTGATCGCGGGAAATTACCTCATCTATGCGGCATGCTCGATGGCGACAACGGCCAACAATCCAGCGCACGGCCTATCGGTGGTGGGGGCGCTGGTCATCGGGCTGCCGCTGACTTACCTGATCTTCATCGCCATGGCGGATTACATCATCTCCCAGCCGCTGGGCTTGAATTTCAAGCAAAGCCTGTTTGTCTGCATGGCGACTCCCTTTTTCATCAGCATCGCAGCCGTGGTCACAGCCGAGGCCATGCTGGTGATGCTCGCTCCCATGGCGCTTTTCTGCGGGTTCGCCTTCGGCCTGATCTTCGCGCGCAAACAACTGGGCGACATCCGCTCCTGAGCGGGAGCGCCGGCATCCCTCCTCCCCCGCTTACAATAGACTTTCATTCTCCTGGAGGCCGTTCCAATGTCCGACATCGAACTTCCCAAACTCACACCCGATGTCCCGCGCTTTGGCCGCTTTGGCCGCACCTTCCAACTCAAGATCGAAACGGCTTCTGATCTTAAGCATGCCGAGCGGCTTGATGAAGCCCTCTGGGTCGCCACCGCCGCGCCCATCCTGAGCCTGACCGACTGCGACCAGGTCCTTCTCCAGATCCTCGACACCGACGCGGACGGCCGCATCATCGCCGACGATGTCCAGGCGGCAATCAAGTGGCTGTTTGAAACCTTCAAGAACACCGACCGCATCACTGAAAAATCCGGGATTTTGCGCCTGGCCGACATCAACACCGAAAACACCGACGGCAAGCGGCTTGTCGAAGCCGCGCGCACCGCGCTGATCCGCCTGGGCAAGCCTGAGGCCGCCGAGATCGACCTCTCGCAAGTTCGCAGCACGCTCGAAAGCAAGAAGCAGCTCCCTGTGGGCGAAAATGGCGTGGTCCTATCCACGGCCACCGACGACCCGGCCTTGAAGGAATTCATCGAAGCCATCATTAAAACCCTGGGTGGCGCGGACCACCCTTCCGGCGCCAAAGGCGTGGACAAGGCCAGCGTCGAAAAGTTTGTGGAGCTCGCCAAGGCATGGCTCACCTGGCACGCCAAAGGGGAGATTGAGGAATCCGCCACGGAGATCAAGCCGCTGGGCCACGCCACCGCCTCTGCGTTTGAAAAAGTCCAGGCCGTGCGCGCCAAGCTGGACCAGTATTTCGCGCAATGCAAGCTGCTTCTGTTTGATCCCAACACGGCCAATAAATTCACCACCCACTTCGCCAAGCTCGAAGGCCCCGAACTGGCGGACCCGGCGAAGATCAATGCGCTTCTGGAAGCCGCTCCGCTTTCTCCGCCGAATCCGGACATGACGCTGAATCTCGACCGCGGGCTGAACCCAGCTTTCACGGCCCGCATCCAAGCCCTTGAATCCGTCGCCGAAGCCCTGATGGGCGGCCATGACATGCATGTCCTGAGCTTCGACCAGTGGAACACCATCCTCAACCGCTTAAAACCCTACGAAGCCTGGATCACCTCCAAGCCCGGCGCGCAGGTTGAACCTCTGGGCGTCGATAAGCTCAACGAATACCTTGACCCCGCGCTGGCCGCCAAGGCGCAGGAACTGATCGCCACCTCCAAGGACGTCGCGGAATCCAACAACAACCTGCGCCTGGTCGAAAAAGCCATCCTCTTTCAGTCGCTGATGATCCGATTCGTCAACAACTTCATCGCCATGCCGGAGCTTTTCGACACCAAGACGGCCGCCATGTTTGAAATGGGCACCCTGGTGATGGACGGGCGGCGTTTCAACCTGTGCATCAAGGTGCATAACCGGGCCGAGCACGCCGCCGTGGCCGGAACGGGTGGCACGTTCATCATGTATGTCGAGTGCATCCTGAAGAACAACCTTGAAAAAATAGAACTGGCCGTGCCGCTTACCGCGGGCGTCAAAGGCAACGTCACTGTGGGCAAGCGAGGCGTCTACATCGACCGGCAGAACCGGGAATGGAACGCACGCGCGGTGCAGATCATTGAGAACCCCATCAGCTTTGAAGAAGCGATTTTCGCTCCCTTCATTCGCCTGGGGGCCATGATCACCGGCAAGATTGAATCCATCGCGGGCAACGCGCAAAAATCCTTTGATGATTCGGCCAATAAAGCCATCACCACCGTTTCGACCGGCCCTGCCCCGGCAGCCCCCCCAGTCCCCGCACCGGGTGCCGCGCCCGCACCGGCGCCTTCCGGGCAACTGCCCGGCCTGCTGGTGGGCGGCGGCCTGGCCTTTGCCGCCATCTCCACGGCGCTCACCTACGTCATCAAAAGCATCCTCAGCCTTCATTTGTATGAAGTCATTATCGGGCTCTTCATCGCCATCCTGACCGTCCTGGTGCCCACGCTGGTGGTGGCCTGGATCCGCCTGCGAAAGCGTGACCTTTCAGCGATGCTCGAAGGTTCCACGTGGGCCATCAACGCCCGCCTCCGCATGACCCACCGCCTCAGCCTTGAGCTGACGGAAACCCCACCCTATCCCAAAGACGCTTCAGGCACACCTGGCCAGCACTTTAAATACCTGATCATGGTCCTTATCGCCCTCGTCTTCCTGGGGATCGCCTCCATCGCTTATTTTGATTACCAAGCCAACGCCGAAAAAGACCGCCAGGCACGTATTGATGCCGACATCGCCGCGCGTGCCGAAAAGGAAAAGAAGGAGAAGGAAGAAAAAGAGAAAAAGGCGAAGGAGGAGAAGGAAATCAAGGACAAGAAAGAAAAGGATGATAAAGACCAGAAAGACAAGGATGATTTGAAGGCTAAGATCGACTCGTTGAGCAAAACCCAAAGTCAGAATGCTGTCGCTCAACCCCTTCCTCAGACAGCCCCTTCCACCCCCCAATAATTCGTGGCCTCACTGCATTGCTGACCCACCCCTACAACTTCCCTCCCGACGGCGTGTGGCTTGCCGGTTCGCTGCATGCGCATCAGGATCGGATATCGCTGCAGCAGATGGTCAATCAGTATGCCGCCCGCGGGTATGGGTATGTGATGGTTGCCGGGCATAACACATATGTGAAGGCAAGTGAGCTGGCGGGACTGAATGCGCAAGGGATGACGATCATTCCGGGGACGGAGTACACGAAGGGTGCGCACATTCTGCATGCCGCGCGAGCGTGGGATGCGGAGCGCAATCTTTATCAGATGATGCCTAATGCGCGAAGGATCACGGATTCGGCGTTTGAGCACCGGGAAGTGACGGTTGCGGCGCACCCCTCCTGGGACACTCATTTTGACCATATCCCGGTGAGTGAGATGCTGGCGTGCCCAAACCTGACGGGCATCGAGATCTACAACGGACTCATCAAAAAACTACCAGGCACGGCATGGGCTCTCGACAAATGGGACGCGCTGCTTTCGCGGGGGAATCGGTTGTGGGGTTTTGCCGACGACGATTCTTTTGTGGCTGACGATGTGCATCTTGGGTGGAACATGACGTATGCCGCGGACCGGTCGGTCGATGCCATTCTGGATGCGCTTATCCTGGGGCGCTTTTATCCTTCCACAGGGGCGCACATCAAGGCCATTACCGTCGACGGCAGCCACATCAGCATCGACGCGCCCGGCGCCTGCCGCATCACTGCTTCCGGCTTCTATGGCAAGCAGCTTGCCGTGTTCAACGGTCCGAGCGCGCAACTGAACGCGGCCCAATTCGACACGCCTTACCTGCGCCTGAGCGTGCTGCAGGACGACGGCAAGCAGGCCTGGACGCAACCTTTCTGGCAGGCATGAACGGGGCGTAAGGCGAGTGAATTTGAGGATTGACGGGGGATGAAAAGGGTGGCGGATTTTCACTACGAAGGCGCGAAAACACGCAGTTAAGAGAAGAAAGAGGGGATTGAGAGTGGATATAAGCACATAGAGAATAATGAGGGTTTTACAGCGTGTAGGTAGGCGCGTGCAAGACACGGCACGGCTTCGGGCCGTGCCGTAGCACCCGTCTTCTGGCATGAATAATCCGGGTTAAAACAATTCCCTTGACATGCCATCTATCAACCGTACTATTACACATAGTACAGTTGAGCCAAACATGACGCTTCGCTTTCAAATTTCGCCCGGCTCCCAAAGCCCCATCTACCGCCAGATCGTCGATCAGGCGCGTCTGGCCATCGCCACCGGCAAAGCCAAGCCCGGCGATGCGCTTCCCTCGGTGCGCGCGCTTGCCGAAGAGCTTGTCGTCAACCCCAACACCATCGCCAAGGCATACGCACAGCTCGCCTCTGAAGGCCTGATTGAAACCCATCCGGGCAAAGGGGTTTTCTTCGCGGCCAGACGCCAGGTCTACACGCAGGCTGAGCGCGCACGGCGCATCGACCACGCGCTGGATGCCTTCATTCAGGAAGCCCTCTGCCTGGGCCTCACTCCCGCTGAAGCCCGCGACCTTTTCAATGCCAAACTCGCACGCCTGAATCTGGAGGACAAAAAATGACTTCCCCTGCGACCCCCGCCAGCCCAGACCACGCCATCGTGGCCCAGAACCTGACCAAATACTTCGACTCGCCCAACCCTGTGGTGCATGACGTTTCCTTTGCCGTGCCCAAGGGGTGCGTGCTGGGCTTCCTGGGCCGCAATGGTTCGGGCAAAACCACAACCATCCGCATGCTTCTGGGCCTGATGGACCCCACCCGGGGCTCATCTTCCCTCCTGGGATTCGATTCCCGCTCCCTCCCCCCCGCCGCACGCGCCAGAATCGGCTACATGCCTGAAGGGCACCCGGTCTACGGCTGGATGCGCCCCGCGCAGGCGGCCGATTTCCAGAAGCAATTCTTTCCCCACTGGAACCAGAAGGTTTTTGACGCGATCCTGTCGCACTTTCGCATTGCCCCCAAAACCAAAGCCGCGCACCTTTCGCGCGGGCAGCGCGCCGGGCTCTCGCTGGCGCTCACCCTCGCGCCGGAACCCGAACTGCTCATCCTGGACGATCCCTCCCTCGGCCTGGATCCGGTGGCCCGCCGCTCCCTGCTTGAAGCCATGCTGTTTTTCACGTCCAAAGGCGAGCGCACCATCCTCTTCTCCTCTCACATCCTGGCTGATATCGAACGCGTGGCCGACCACCTGGCCATCCTCGACCACTCTGTTCTGCGCGCATGCTGCCCGGTCGACACCTTCCGCTCCCGCGTCAGCGAATTCACCCTCGCCTTCCCGGGCCGCGCACCTGCCATTCCCGTCACCCGTCCGCGCGGGCTGCTGCGCAGCGTTTCCTTCGATTTTGAACTGCGCCTCACATTCGCCAACATCGCGCAGGACACCCACGAGTTCCTGCGCTCACTCCACCCCGCCTCCATCCAGGAATCGACCCCTTCTTTTGAGGACCAAGTGCTGGCCTACATGGACGACCACCAGGAGCATCGCCTCTCCACCGCCATCTGGGGGGCCTCGGCCTAAAAAACATGAACCCCCTGTATACCCTCATCAAAAAAGAACTCCGCGAGAACGCCCTCTGGGCCGCGCTCATGGGCGTGGTCCTTTTCCTGGCCATGGCCGAGTCGATCAAAATCTGGGGTATAAACCCCAACCCCATCCTGGGCTCTGCTTTCAACCTTCTGCTCACCTTCGGCCTACCCCTTGTGGCCACCGCCCTGGGTCTGCTGCTGACTTACTTTGAGTCCCGCGGTGACAAATGGGCCTTCCTGGTTCACCGCCCCGTTTCACCCTCCCTGCTTTTTGCCTCCAAGCTGCTGGCGGGCGTGGCCCTTTACGCTGTGGCCGCCCTTCTTCCGCTGGCGCTGGCTCTGGGTTATGCCGCGCTCCCGGGCACCTTGCCTATTCCTTTCCTGTGGCCGATGGCGCTTCCTGCTGTCGCCATGGCGCTGGGCGCCAGCCTCTTCCTGCCCGCCGCCATGGCCATTCCCTTCACACGTAACCGCTCGAATCTCGCCCGCGTGTTTCCCCTGGGCCTGCCCATCCTGGCGTGCCTCCTGGTGCCCAAAGCCTTTGAGTTCAGCCACGCTGTTTTGATCCTGACTCCCTTTGTGCCGCTCACCCTTTTGATCGCCCACCAGGCGTTTGCGCAAAACCTCGCCTCACCTGGCACCGCTTCTTCCATCCCCCGCCGCCTGGGCCATGCCAGTGCGCATCTCTCCGCGCTTGTTTTGTGCTGCCTCATTGCCGGAGTGCTGGTCTGGGGCATCGCCACCGTGCTGCGCCAGCGCCCTCATTACATCTCCCGCGACTACATGCTCGACAATCAGGGCCGCGTTGTGATGTATGTCACCGATGGCGATCAGCCCTCGCGCTTCACCGACACTGACGGCAACCCCCTTGCCACCACCCCCGGAACCTCCGAAACCCCCGCGTCCACCTGGACATCCCTCCGGCCTGCTTTTGTCACGCGGCTGGATTCCTCCATCAATGAATACAGGGACGAAATCTGGGACCTGCAAGCGCCCTATACCGATTCTTACCGATACGCCATTCGCATCCCGACCCTCTACAACTCCTTTGACAGCTGGTACTACATTGCCTCCACAGGCCGCATCGAAGGCAATTCCCACCAAGGCAACCTCTACGCCGGCTGTTTTGGCCCCGATGGCTTTGATGGCCCTCAGGAACCCCAGCGCAGAGGCTTCAGCGATATTCCCCTGTCTGTCAGCGCCAATAATTCTCAAACTCTTGTTCGCCATTTCTACCGCTCAGAGGCCATCCAACTCCTGGATGTCGGCCACCACACTCTCAAAACCGTTTTCACCCCCCGCGGTAATGAATCGATTCTTGCCGTGGGCCAGGTCAGCTCGGGGCCACCCGACTACAACATTCTGCTTCAAGCCGCCTTCATCACCAACCAGCGGTTTGTCGTCTTCGATACTGTGGCCAACACCATTCTCTGGGAAATCCCCATTCACACACCCCTCCCCGAAGCATTCACCCATCGGGACACGCGCCGCAGGGAGGTCAACATCGCCAAAACGGGCAACACCCTGACGCTGCTGATTCGCCCGCCCGGCCATGGAGAGACCCCTGCCGATCTCTTGTTTGTGTCCATCGACACGACCAGCGGCAAAGTGCTTCAAACCCAATCCCTTCCCGCGATTCAGCGTGAGCAGATGTGGCTCGTAAACCAGGAAAAATATGCCGCCATGCTCCTGGGCCCCTCTGTTTCCTCAGTGATTCATCAGGAGTGGCTCGGACTCGGTTACCCGCTGGCTTATATCCGCCCGCCAGCACCCTTGTGGCTGCTGGCCTCCAGTGCCGCAGGTTTTGGCGTGTGCCTTGTGATCGGCTTGGTCCGCCGCTTTCCTCTGGGCCATCTGCTTTCATGGGCGCTGGTGGGCGCGGTCATCGGCCTTCCCGCCGCGCTGGTGATGGCGGTGATTCTCCGGCCTTTGACGCAGCGCTGCCCCGCGTGCGCCCGCGTGTGCGCGATTGACCAACCTGCTTGCCCGCGCTGCCACACCGCCGCCGCGCCGCCACCCAGAACCGGTTTCGAACTGCTGGAGCCCCTGCCGGCGCCATCCACCCCTCAGCCATGACTTCTCCCACCTCCCCGGGATCTTCTCATGAACACGCTTATCGCCCTGGCCCGCAAGGAGTTTCAACAGCACGTGAAGGCCGCCGCCACGCTGGCCCTGGTGCTTGCGGCCGCACTGGCGTACGTCGATGCCACCGGGTCTTCCTATGCCGCTGAAACCGTCTTCGGGCCGTCGTTTGCGCTCATCAGCCGCGTGGGTTTTCCCCTGATTGCCGTCGTCATCACACTGCTGACCAACCTTGCAGAATCCAAAGGCGACGCGTGGGCCTTCCTGGTCCACCGGCCTGTCCCCCCCGCCAATCTCTTTTGGGGGAAGCTGGTTGGGGGGCTCAGCCTTTATGCCTTCGCCACGCTCATTCCCTACGGGCTTTACCTCCTCTGGGTGTCTCAGCCGGGCAACCTCAGCAACCCGTTTGAATGGCGTATGGCTCTTCCCGGGCTGGCTGGGATTGCGTGCGGCATGGTTTACATCCCCGTGATCATGATGCTCGTCTTTGGCCGCGCACGATGGTACGTCAGCCGTCTGCTGCCTTTGGTGGCCGCTTTTACCTGTTCTCTTTTCGACTCCCGCGCCTATGAATTTTCCCAGGCTGTGATCTCCATCGGGGTCTTTTTCACCCTCGCCTGCCTGGCCGCGCGCTTCACCTTCCTGCGTGCGTTTCCAGCACTGCCCAAAAACCTCGCCCTGCGCGCCAGCGCCCTGGCCTACGCGCTCACACTTTTTATCGCCCTCACTGTGATCTGTTCCTTCGCTGGATCATTTGCCAGCGCGTATCTGCCGAGTCTCTTACCGCAGCGCAACGCGCCGGAGTTGTATTCCAGCATTTACGTCTTTGATAAGCAGGGGCATCTGGCCGTGCTGGGTTACGAAAAATCACGTGCCACCCTCCAAACGCTTCAAGACCAGCCCATCGGGCAGTGGGACATGCGCGTGGACCCGGAAAAAGAATTCGACCTGGTCACCCTGCCCACCGCTTACCTTTACACTCCGGGATTCAACAGCGTCTACTCCCCCGGCCCCGGTTCGCGGTACAGCCAGAACTCGCGCTATTTCATCCGTATCTTTGATTTCAGCAGTTACTACTGGGCCTACCGCCTCGACACCGGCGCCATCGAAGCCTACCGCCCCGGCCTCCGCCAGTTCATGGGCACTTTTGGTCCCAGCGGGTTCACCAAGCCCGACCAAACGCCCCAGCCTCCCTTTGACGGCAAATACATCACCACCCTTGGGGACAACAGCCAGGCAACCACCCAGCGACTGGTCTTCTCCACCAGCATCTACAACCTGAACTTCGACGAATTCAAGCTCATTGCGGAAGCCTTCCGCTGCGACCCGGGAGAAACCATTCTTTCCGCTGCCGCCACGGAAGAAAAATCAGGCACCAACGCACGCTACATCGTCCTCACCAGTCGCAGATTGCTGATACTCGACCCCCAAAATCAAATCACTTTTGAAACCGATATGCCCGATGCCCTCTATGCAAAACCCCTTCGCGCCGCGCGCTTTTACCAGTTTCCCAACGCCATGACCATCGTTCCTTCCTACAACAATTACGAGGATTTCATGCACCCGCCGCTGGTGATTCAAATCAATCCCGCAGCCAAAACGGCTGTCGCCTTCACCCCACCGCCGTTGCAAATAAACACCGCGTACACGCCGCCCACGTTGCCCTACGCCATCACCAGTTTCGCCAACAGCCCAGGCCTGATCCTGATGGGACATCTAAGCCCCAGACCGGAACTTGCAGAGATGCGCAAACTGACCCAATCCTGGCTGATCGCATGCGCAGCGCTTTCTTTTCTGGCGTCGCTGACGATTGGCATGGTCCGAAAACTGCCCGTGGGGAAACTTCTCGGATGGGCTTTCCTGAACGCCTTCCTGGGCATCCCGGGCCTCCTTCTCATGGCCATCCTCACACCCCGGCCTGCATCAAAACCATGCCCTGGATGCCATAAGCCGCACCCGCTGAATCAGCTCCTTTGCCCCGCCTGCCATGCTCCCTTTCCGATGCCTGCCCCCAATGGCACCGAAGTGTTTTCGCCCCTGTGATTCAACCGCATCACCTCTTGTCCTCCGGTCTGCCGTCACTCAGAACCGTGCCCTGGGCCACTTCATCAAAGTCGGTTTCCCGCGTGGCGACACGGCGCTCCATCGTCATGTAGCTCCCCTTGCCCTGACGGAACTGGCGAGGGCTGACTCCAACGAACTTGGTGAACAAACGGGAAAAGTAATAAGGGTCGCCGTAACCGACGGCCTGGGCGATATCCGCCACTTTGGAGTTGGTTTCACGCAGAAAATGGCAAGCGCGGCCCATGCGGAGGCGAATGACGTAGTGCATGGGGCTTTCGCCGTACGCCGCGCGAAAGAGCCGGCAAAAGTGCGCGGGGGAAAGATGCGCATGCCGCGCCATTTGCTCAAGGGTGATCTTCTGGGTCAGACGCTCCTGAATCCACGCTTCCACCCGGCCCGTGTCCAGACGCACATCGCTCCCCGTCGCTGCAAGCCGCTCAAGCCGCTGCAGAATCTGCGACAGCAAACCCAGCAACTCGCAATCCACCCGCGGGTGCAGCCCCACCCCGCCTGCCTCGTGCATCAGCACCACCTCCAGAAACCGCTCCCGCAGTTTCGGATCTACCCCCACATGCACCGTCGGCCCGCCAAACGCACGGATCTCCTCCACCAGGCGCGCGCACAGCGATCCATCGAAATGCACCCAGAAAATGTCCCACGGGGCCTCTGAATCCGACCAATACTCCTGTTCCACGCCCGGGCGCAGCACCGCGATGTCCCCGGGGCCCATCTCCACCGCAGCCTGGCCGGCCTCACGAATGAACCCCTTGCCGTCCACCACCATCCAGACAAGATAGTCCATCGGCAGGCGACGCCTGGTGTAGTGCTTTGGCGCACGTGAAAAGTGACCAGACCTGTGAAGCAGGGCAATTTCACCGCACAAACTAGAAACGCGCGATTCCTCCATGATCGGATTATCCATCTTTTTGAATGGCCGGTCCATTCCCAACAACACCAAAGGACGCCACACTTACTCACATCAACGCCAGCACCCGAAAAAGGAATCAACCCATGTCAGTCGCCAGCTACCCAGTCGCGCAGGACCAGATCAGCTTCTACCACTCCGAAGGCTACCTCATCGTGCGCGGCCTGCTCTCACCAGGCGAAGTGGCCGAAATCCGCGAGATCTTCGAGGTCATCGGAAGCAAAGGGGAATACATCCCCTACCACTGGCTGGTTGATCCCAACGCCTCGGTCACAGCCGAGCCGCTCAAGCGCTTCCCACGCGTGATGCAGCCCCACCGCATTCTGCCCCGCATCCAGTCATTCCTTCTGGACCCCAGGATCGTCGATATCCTGCGCGGCCTCCTGGGGCAAAACCCGCTGGCCGCGCAAAGCATGTATTACTTCAAGCCCACCGGCGCGCGCGGCCAGGCCTTCCACCAGGATGACTATTACCTCAAAACCCTGGGCGGCAACTGCATCGCCGCGTGGATCGCCATCGACCCCTCCACACCCGACAACGGCGGCCTTTTCGTCGCCCCCAAAACGCACACCTGCGACATCACCTGCCCGGATGCCGCCGACGCAAACCTCAGCTTCACCACCCACCTGGTCCGCCCCCCCGAAGGCCATGACCCCGTCCCCGCCACCATGCAACCCGGGGACGTCCTCTTTTTCAACGGCAAAGTCATCCACGGCTCAACCCCCAACGACCACCCCACCCAGTGGCGCCGCTCACTCATCTTCCACTACATCCCCGAAGGCGCAAAAGGAATCTCCGCAGGCTATTTCCCGCTTCTGGACATCAACGGCCAATCCATCGAGCGCGAACGCATCACCGGGGGCGGGCCGTGCGGAACGACGTTCTCCAGCTACGCGTACTGATCCTCAGGCATGCCGAGGTATGGTAAGGTCACACTCCAGACCATGACCTCAGCACCCTCCGCAATCAACTCGCGACGCATTTTCCTGGCCCTGCTGGCGCTGGTGATCGTCATTGCCGCGACGGCGGGGCTGATTGCTAAATCGCGATCCGCGGGCGCCCCTTACCTGGCCAGCCATGATGGGGCATCATGGATTGTTCCCGGGGCCGTCAAAATCGCCGGCAGCATGCCCAACCAGCCCACGGTCTGCACATTCGAACACACCTTCGAACTACCCGCGCAGGCACCCCAGCCGCTGAAGTTGGAGTTCTTCACATTTGGCCAGTGGCGCGCGAAGGTGGGCCAGCAGTCCGTGGGCTCGGGCGATGAAGCCCTGCGCAAGGCGGTCACGGCCGCGCTTGGCCCTTTAGAGCCAGGCGCCACACGCATCGCGGTACAGCTCCGGCGTGAGCGCGGCCCCGCAGCCATCTGGTGCCGCCTCACCGACGCGCAAGGCAAAGTTCTGGCCAGTTCGGGAACCGACTGGCTCTACTCCATCAATGGATCCGCCGTCACGCAGGCACGGCTGGCCGATGATCCATGGATCGGCGATACGACAGATCCTTTCCGCCTTCAGGCGCAGTTGGTGTGGGGCTGGCCGTGGGCCACCGCACTGCTGGGATTGCTCGGGACGGCGGCGATTTCATGGGGATTAATGTCGCGCCCGCCTCCTGGTGCGAAGCATTCGGATGCAACAACACGCAGGCAATACTGGGGCATTGTGTTTGCGGGCATGGGGCTGTGGTCGATCCTGCTGGCCGTTGTTTCCATTTACATCCCGCCGGACACCGGCTTTGATGCGCCGGGCCACCTGGCTTATATCGAACACATCCGCACTACTGGCAGCGTCCCTCTGGCCGACCAGGGGTGGCAGATGTATCAGCCGCCTGCCTATTACCTGCTGACGGGAACGATTCTGCGGCTCCTGGATCTGTCGGCCCTCTCCCCCGGCGGGGTGATCATCCTGCGCATCATCAACTGGCTGCTGGCGATGGCGTTCCTGGCCGCAGCGGCCGCAGCGCTTGAACGTTTTTGCCGTCGCCATGACCGGGCGGCCATCGCTTTTCTGCTGCTGACATCCTGCCCTGCCTGTTTTTATCTGTTTTGCTACTTCACCAATGAAAACATGCACACCCTGGCCGCCGCCCTGGTGCTGCTCGCACTGGCGAACCTGCGCGGGATCCGGATTGATTCATGGCTGCGGGCAGTGATTTTGGGCGCAGCGCTGGGGCTGGCCCTGCTGAGCAAAGTCTCCGCATTGATTCTTGTCGTTCCCATCACCGCCGTTTACGGTTTGCGCGCGTTGGCGCTGGCCAGGCAATCACGCTGGGCCCGGGCACTTCTGGCCGGAGGCAGGCTTCTGGTGGTCCCGGCATCAGCATTAGTCGTGTGTGGGTGGTACTACCTGAGGGTGTGGCATCATTTCGGAACGCCTCTGGTTGGAAACTGGGACCCGATTTCGGGCCAAATCTGGTGGCAACAACCCGGATATCGAACGTCCGGCAGCTACTTTCCCGGCTTGACCGCGCTGGCCTCACCGCTTTATGCGGGCTTCGGGGATTTCTGGTCGGGCCTCTGGGCGACATGGGCCGGCGATTCCCTTCTGGGAGGGGCCACAATGATCGATTTCCGACCCGCATGGAACTACTGGGTCTTTCCCCTTTCGATGCTGGTCTCGCTGGCGCTGTTTGTGATCGCGGCATGGGGATGCGCAAGCCGTGTATCCATCATCCGCGGCCGCTTCACGCGCTCGGATTTGTCTTTGCTGCTGCTTGTGATCGCATCCATGGGGGCCCTGGCCTACATCACACTCACGGTTCCCAGTTATGCGCAGATTAAGGCCATCTACATCATGGCCGCAGTGCTTCCCATATGCTATTTCGCAGCCGGAAAACTGGCATCACGGTCAAGATCGGCGCTCTCGCAGCGGCATGTCCTGACGATTGCCGCGCCATGGGTGGTGATCCTTCCGGCCATGTTCCTGGTACTGCCCACCAGCGCCAATCAATCCCTGTGGGCCGTGCTTCAGGCCAGCAAGAAAAGCGCCGCACCAGAGGCCCTGATCCCCATCCACCGCCAGGCCGTAGCGGCAAACCCAGAAAACTGGCCCGCCCGCATCGCACTGGCCCGCCTGATCCTTGCGGCACCTGCGACGCCGCAACTGCTCGATGAGGTGGCGTTATTGATCGACGCCGGCAATCTTGAGGGGGAATTGGCCGCTCCCCGACCCTCCACAGATCCTCAATGGCCTGAAAGGCTGGCCATCCGCGCGCAGCAATTGGCCCAAGCCGGGCAAATGCCGCAATGCATTGCCCTGCTTAAGCGCTCGCTGGCCGCACAGCCCGCACGCGAACAGCGATGGATCGCCCTGGTGAATATCCTTCGTGATACAGGCGCCGGAGAAGAAGCGCGCCAAACCGCAAAGCAAGGACTGGTTTACTTTCCCTGGTCGCTTCCCCTGGTGACAGTCGCGCTTGAGAAATGAGATGCCAAACCCTGTCAACACACGCGCCGGCATCCGACCATGCGTAAAGCCGCAGGTCAATCAATCGCGAATAATTGGCTCTTGGCCAGCTTCTGATAAAGGCCGCTGCTGCCCATGAGCTCCTGGTGCGTGCCCTGGGCGACGATCTTGCCTTGATCCATGACCACAATCAGATCCGCATCCACCACCGTGCTCAAACGATGCGCGATTACAAACACCGTGCGGCCCTGACGGAAGCTTTTGAGCGCCGCGGTGATCTTGGCTTCAGAGTCCGCATCGATCTGGCTGGTGGCTTCGTCGAGGATCAGAATCGCCGGATCGCGCAGGATGGCGCGTGCGATGCAGATGCGCTGCTTCTGGCCGCCTGAGAGGCCCACCCCATCCTCACCCAGACGCGCCTGATACCCATCGGGGAGCACGCTGATGAATTCATCGGCATAGCCCGCCTTGGCGGCTTCAATCGTGCGGCTTAATTCCGGCACAAGCGCGCCATAGGAAATATTCTGTGCGATGGTCCCTTCAAAAAGGACACTATTCTGCGTCACCATGGCCGCCTGCGCACGAAGCGTCCGCATATCAGCCTGCGTGATATCCACGCCATCGATGAGCACACGGCCGGAGGTCGGCTCCGCCAGCCGCACCACCAGGTTGATGAGTGTGGATTTGCCCGAGCCGTTGGGACCCACGATGGCCACCGTTTTTCCGAAAGGCACAGTGAGGGAAAGCCCATCCACTGCGTTGCGATCCGCGCCGGGATAGCGGAACACGACATCTTCAAAGCGAATTTCCTGGTGATGCCGCACCAGGGGCGGCATGGGCGGACGATCGCGCCGTGTGGGCTCCATCGGCGCTTCTACCACCTCATAAATCCGTTGCGCCGCCGCGCCTGCTTCGCCGATTTCGGAGTTCAACTGCGAAAGCGGTTTGAGGCACGATGCCGCGCCGCCGAGACAGACCAGCACGGTGATGAAGTTTTCCGGTTCCAGCCCTTTTTCAAAAATCATATAGGCCGCGACGCATGCCAGCCCCATCACGCCAAAAAGCCCAAGCGTGTCCACCAGCGGGGATGCCAGCGCCTTGGTCTGCCGGATCTTCATTTGCCGTTCAACCAATTCCCGGTTGCGCTGGGCGAAACGCCGCCGTTCATACCCTTCGGCTCCGTGCACTTTCACGACGGAAATGCCGCCGACGGATTCTTTGATGGTTGCGATAAGCCGCGCATACATCACCAGCGCTTCCTTGCTGGCGCGGCGGATTTTCTTAGAGAATTTGCGCAGCAGCACACCGATGATGGGGATGCCCACGCAGGCCATCATCGCGATCTTCCAATCCACGAAAAATGCCGCGGTCAGCCCGGCCGCGCCCTTGAGGATTTCCCCCAGCGCTTTGCCCAGGATGGCCCGGTACCCCGTCGCCAGCGTATTTGAATCGGTGATCAGCCGGCTGATGTAATCCGACGAGCCGGCTTTCTGGATCGTCGACATCGGCGCGTGGATGATCCGGTTGAACATCTGCTGCCGCCAGTATTGGCTGGCCTTGTACACCAGCGTCACCGTGGTCAATTCATGGAGATAGCGCCCCAGGCTGCCGATGATCGTCAGCACCGCGATGACCCCCACGATGCACAAAAAACTCTGGAACGGGTTGGCCGGCAGGAGCACCTGCAGCGCGTGAAGCAGGTCCACCTTCCACGGCGAGAGCGCCGTGGCGGGGTCGGTTCCATCGTGCTTCCTGAGATATTCCTCGATCAACTGCCTGGCCCCCCGCGGCCCTTCGCTTTTGCTGCCGAACATCAGCGAGATCACCGGCAGCATCAAAGTGAGCCCGGCGCCGAAGCTGGCCGCCGAAATCAGCGCACCCAGCCCCGCCAGGGCGATGTCCTTGCGATATCTCAGGAGAACTCTTGCTGATCGCCAGAACGGGTCGTTCTTCATGTCCTAGGGGGTCCAGTTCTCCGCGGCTTTAAGTCGACAGCCGCCTGAGAAACTCAAAATAGTCCGGAAAAGTCTTGTCCACGCACTTGGGATCGTTGATCGTGACACCCGACCGCGCCAGCCCAATCACCGCGAAGCTCATCGCCATGCGGTGGTCATTGTAGGTGTCGATCGCCGCCGGAATGATCTGCCCGGATGTCGCAGGCTCAATCTCCAGGTCGTCCCCGTCGATGGTCGCCTTCGCCCCCAGTTTCGTGATCTCGATTCGTAACGCCTCCAGCCGGTCGGTCTCCTTCACACGAAGGTTCCCCACGTTGCGAATGTACGTCGGCCCGTCGGCCAGCACCGCCACGCAAGCCAGCGTCTGCGCCATGTCGGGCATGTCGTTCAAATCGATGTCGATGCCCTTGAGCTTCTTGCCGTTGGCCGGGGCCATGACGGTGATGAAATCATCCCCGAACACCAGGCCCGCGCCCATCTTGTAAAGCACATCGGCAAAACCCACATCCCCCTGGAGGCTCTTTTTCCCCAGGCCTTCAACGGTGATCTTGCTCCCCGGCACCACTGCGGCGGCGGCCAGGAAGTAGCTGGCGTTGGATGCATCAGGCTCGACGGGATAGCTGATCGCCTTGTAGCAGCCGGGCTCAATGCGCACGCTGGTGAATGCGTCGTCCACCTTTGCATGCACACCAAAACGGGCCATGAGGGCGAGCGTCATTTCCACGTAAGGACGGCTGGTGACCGGGCCGTGGAAGTTAAGCGTCAGCCCCTGTTCAAAATACGGCGCGGCTTGGAGCAACGCGCTGATGTACTGGCTGGAAAGCGTGGGCTCCATGGTGAGCGTTCCGCCCTTGACCTTGCCTCCGGCAACGCGCAACGGCGGGAAGCCGTCGTTCCCCAGATATTGCACGCGGCCGCCAATGACGCGGAGGGCGTCGACGAGCTGCCCGATGGGGCGCTCGCGCATGCGGGGAATGCCGTCCAGATCGTAAACGCCTGAGCCGGCGGCGAGTGCGGCGGTCAAAAAGCGGTATGCCGTGCCTGCGTTGCCAAGATGAAGCCGAACCGGACTGGTGGGCGTCTCGGGGAACTTGCCGGCCAGACCTTTAACTTTCACCTGCCGCCCATCAGGCGACAATTCCGGGGCAAATCCCAGCGTCTGCAATGCCCCAAGCATCTGCCGTGAATCATCCGCCAGAAGCGGCCCCAGCAGGACTGATTCCCCATCCGCCAGCGCGGCCAGCAGGAGGGCGCGGTTGGTCAGGCTCTTGGAGCCCGGCGGGCGCACGCTCTTGCAGAAGCTTTTGATCGGCTCAATGGTGATGGAATCAGTCATTGTCTTTGCCGGAGGGTAAGAAAACTCAATGCCCGGCCCCGGGCGTCATCACTGGGCCTTACGAAACACCGCGACGATATTCTCAATCGGGACGACAAACAAACGGTTATCCCCCTCGAAGTCGACCGGAATGGCGTCCTTGGGGTTAAACAGCACCCGGTCATACTGCTCAATCGGGTAATTGCTGTCGCTCGCCACTTCTTTGGACACGGCCACCACGCGGCCCGTCAACGTGGGGATTTCGATCTTGTCAGGCAGGTGAATGCCCGATTTGGTCTTCTTCTTGTCCTCATCCTTGCGAATCAGGACGCGCTTGCCGATGGGCTCCACCGTTTCAAGGGCGACATTCTTAGTAGGCTGTTTCTCGGTCATAGGCTCTATCTTATCTGAATCACGGATCGGGTTGGTGTTGGCCAGGCCCTTACTCCCCAGCTTCTTCCGCGGGTGACGACGCAGTTGGAATCTGGCCGGAATCCTGCTGCACCTGGTAGCGCGCGCGGTTGGTCTTATTGTCCATCAGCAGGAACACCTTCTCACGCCATGCCTCAGGCAAGACGCTGGTGATCTGCTTGCGCGCATCGCCCAGGTGCGTGCGACGTGAAAAGTGGGTCAGCACCACCGCCTCCGCCTTGCTGTGCGAAAGCAGTTCAAGAATGTCGTCCAGATGCATGTGTTTGCCCACGCCTGCGCGGCTTCTGTGCCCTGCTTCCAAAAACGTGCATTCGGCGATGAGAATCTTCGCGTCTGTTACATCGGGGCGCAGGAGATGCTTGCCGTACGACGTATCGCCGGTGAAGGCCACCAGCGGGATCTCATGGATCACCGACACCGCCTCCCCCTTCTTTTTGAGCTCAATGAGTTTTTCCTGCGGCATGCCCACCAGGTCCGCACGCAGCTTGCTCCGTTTTTCAAACACCACAAACCCCAGGGCCGAAACCCGGTGATCCACCTCGAAAGCCTTGAGGTAGATATGGTTTTTGATTTCAATGGACAATTCAGGGGCCAGCGGCGTCACCTTGTAGGGCGTCTTCTGAGCTTCCAAGTCCACCCATGCCCGCATGATGTTGTGGATCGGCTGCTCCAGCGAAGGGTGGCAGACGATGTTTCCCGGGCTCATGCCCTGAAAATGGCGCTGGGAGTAGTAATACGCCAGGCCGGCGGAGTGGTCCATGTGACCGTGCGAAAGGGCTATGAACGGGCTGGTGAGGGCCACCCGCGGGCAGCGCCCGATGTCAAAGCACACATCCAGTTCCGGGATGGCAATCGCCGTCTCTTCGCCTGCGATGGAAATGCCTTGCACCCGGTAAGGGGGCAAATACAAAAAACCCTGAGAAGGGCCGCGCGTCTGTTCCTTGGGGATCATCTCGTTCCTGCCGGTCGGTGTCGCTCGGGCGATTAGCCACAAACCCGCCCGCAGAGCGTCAAACCGTTTATCCAGGCCCCGTAAAGCTCGACCTGGACGACACCAACCGACCGGTCACGACAGCGGAGAGTTTGAACAGCTCGGAGTGGGATTCGAACCCACGAAGCATTGCTGCTGCGGATTTGCAATCCGCCCCATTAGTCCACTCTGGCATCCGAGCGTGGAACACGACATTTTGCGCCCACAACCCCAAAAAGTCAAACCCACCGGGAGCGCCGGCGTCCCGCCGGCTCCCAATCACCTCGCTCCCCCGACATAAGTGCCCGCCCTTGAGCCAACCTCATCTTCCCCGAACCCCACCCCCATCTCCCCCGTATACTCCTTAAACACCTTTTCACTCGGGGCCGGGATGTCACAAGCCGAACTTCAAACCCAACTGCCACCCCTGCCCGACACCCCGTCGGCCCCACGGCCCGTCCTTGACACCACCTTCCGAGTCCTCACCTTCCGCGCCACCCACGCGGACTACAACGCCCTCTCCGCAAACCACCTCCTCTTCGGCCTCATCTGCACCTGGATCGTCGGCATGGGCCGCTGGTGGGATGATCCCACCGCCAACCCTGTCCAAATGACAGGCATCGGATCCCTCCTTTACGTCATGTTCCTCTCCATCGTCCTCTGGCTCCTGGCCAATCCTGTCTCCCCCAAGCGCATCAGCTTCCTTAAGCTCCTTGCTTTCGTCACCCTCACCGCCCCGCCCGCCATCCTTTACGCCATCCCGGTCGAAAAACTCACCGGGAATGAAACCGCCCTGAATCTCAACGTCGCTTTCCTTCTCGTCGTCGCCGCTTGGCGCGTCGCCATGTACTGGCGCTTTCTCCGCGTCGGCATGCAGATGAACTTGCTCAGAGCCTACGTCGCCCTCTTTGCTCCTATCTCCCTTTTACTGCTTGTCCTCACATGGTTGAGCCTCATGCATCTGACGCTCAAACACATGGGCGGCCTTCGTGCCATCCAAACCGTCAACGGCACGGAAACCGATGTCATCATCAGGCCGCTCCCTGAGGAACCCGCGCATACCATCGTCAACTGGCTCACCAGTGTGGGGGTTCCGTTTGCTCTCTTTTCCCTTGCCCTCTGGATTGGGGTCGCAATGTATATCGTCATTAGAGAATCCAGCTTTCCACCCTCCGATAATCCCCAGAATCCCGCGTGAAAATCCTCCTCCTGGCCATGTCCGGCATACGCGCCTGCGACCCTGACCTCCTCAAGCTCGGGCTCACCCTCCCCGGCTTTGTCGAGCGCAGCCAGGTCATCGCCAGCCTACCCAGCCTCGGCCTCCTCACCCTCGCCGGCATGACCCCTGCGGAACACACCGTCGAATACCGCGACATCCCCGACCACGCCGCCGCCCAATCCCTCCCCGATCCCACTTCCGGCAATGTCGATCTCGTCGCCATCTCCAGTTTCAGCGCCCAGATCTTCGAAGCCTACGCCATCGTCCGTCATTACTCCTCCCACGGCATCCCCGTCGTCATCGGCGGCCTCCACACCACCATGCTCCCCCATGAAGCCGTCGCCGCAGGCGCCAGCGCCGTCGTCGGTGAAGGGGAACTCGTATGGCAGCAAATCCTCAACGATGCCAACCTAGGCCGCATGCGCCCCATTTACGACGCCAAAGCCACCCAGGCCGGCTTCGACCTCGCCCACGCCCCCCTCCCGGCCTATCACCTCCTGGACATGTCCCGCTACAACCGCATCACCGTGCAGACCAGCCGCGGCTGCCCCTGGCAGTGCTCCTTTTGCGCCAGTTCCATCCTCCTCACCACGCGCTACAAGCAAAAACCCATCGACCGTGTCCTGCGCGAAGTCGACGCTATCCAAACACGCTGGCCCCGCCCGTTCATTGAGCTCGCCGACGACAACTCCTTCATTAACCGCGCTTACTGGCGTCAACTCCTCCCCGAACTGGCCGCCCGCAAAATCCGCTGGTTCACCGAAACCGATCTCTCCATCGCCGACGACCCCGACCTCCTGTCCCAGATCGCCGCCGCCGGATGCAAAGAAGTCCTCATCGGCTTTGAAAGCCCCGGCCCCAGTGGCCTTGACGGTCTTGAAATGCACGCCAACTGGAAATTCAAGCAATGGCCCCGCTACCGCCAGGCCATCTCCACCATCCAAAACCTCGGCATACGTGTCAACGCATGCTTCGTCCTCGGCCTCGACGGCCATACCACCGACACCTTCGACCACGTCTACGACTTCGTCCACGATGCTGCCCCCTTCGACGTCCAGATCACCTACCAGACCCCCTTCCCAGGCACACCCCTCTACGCCAACCTCAAAGCCCAGAACCGCCTCACCCATGACGGCCAATGGAATCGTTGCACCCTCTTCGACATCAACTACCTCCCCCACCCCATGTCCGTCACCCAGCTCCGTGACGGCTTTTTCGATCTCGCCTCCAAACTCTACTCTGCCCCCTTCACGCAATGGCGCCGCGCCCAATTCCGCACCGGGAGCGCCAGCGTCCCGCCGGCTCCCAATCATCTCGCTCCCCCGACATAAGTGCCCGACCTTCAGCCAACCTCATCTTTACCAACGGCCCAGAACCCAGAACCCAACACCCTTCCCCTATACCTTTCCCCAAACCCCGCCTACAATCTCCCCACTCATGGAAAAAGCCACACGCGAGAAATCTCAGTCCGTCGCCAAAGAGCGCGCCATCCTCGTCTGCGTCCTCCTCCCCAACTCCAATGCCGACCCGCATGACCCCCTGGGCGAGCTCCACAGCCTTGCTGACACCGCCGGAGCCACCGTCGTCGGTGAGCTTATGCAAAACCGCCACAAGCCCGACGCAGGCACCTTCCTGGGCACCGGCAAGGTCAATGAACTGGCCCTCATGGTCCAGGAGCTTAAAGCCCAGATCATCATCTTCGACAACGACCTCTCCCCCTCCCAGATCGGCAACATCGAAGACGTCGTCAAGATCAAAGTCATCGACCGCTCCGAACTCATCCTCGATATCTTCGCAGGCCGCGCCCAGACCCACGAAGCCAAGCTTCAAGTCGAGCTCGCCCAGCTTCAATACACCTACCCCCGCCTGCGCGCCATGTGGTCTCACCTGGAGCGCATCGTCGGCGGCATCGGCACGCGCGGCCCGGGCGAGCAGCAGCTTGAAATCGACCGCCGCCTCGTCCAGCGCAAGGTCACCGAACTGCGCCGCGAGATCACCGAACTCCAGGGCCGCAAAACCCGCGAAGTCGCCGCCCGCAACCGCGATTTCTACACCGTCGGCCTCGTCGGCTACACCAACGCCGGCAAGTCCACCCTCTTTAACACCGCCACCGACGGTGGCGCTTATGCCGACGACAAGCTCTTCGCCACCCTCTCAACCCGCACCCGCAAATGGGAGCTGGGCCACGGCGATAACGTCATGCTTTCCGACACCGTCGGCTTCGTCCGCGACCTTCCCCACCACCTGGTCGCCAGCTTCAAGGCCACTCTCGAAGAAGCCATCCACTCCGACATCCTCTTGATGGTGCTGGACGTGGCCGACGCCCGCGCCGAGCATCAGCTCGAAACCGTCATGGAAGTGCTCGACGACGTGGGCGCCAAAACCCAGCGCCGTCTGCTCATTTTGAACAAGGTCGACAAGCTGGAGCACAACGCAGACCTCATGGTCTTTCAGCAAAAATACCCCGACGCCATTGCCATCAGCGCCAAAACCGGCCGCGGCATGAACGAACTGGTCGAACTCATCCGCGCCCTCTCCCGCGGCAAAACCCTCGACCTGAAAATCACCGTCCCCCACGCCATGGGCCGCATCGGCGGATTCCTGGAATCCCGCACCGTCATCCTCGAACGCGAGTACACCCAGGATGCCACGGTCTACAGCGTCCAGATGGGCGCCCGCCAGCTCGACCAGGTCTACGCCATGGGCGGCGGCATCAAAGTCATCGACACCGCCACGGGCGAGCCGCATGTTTCGGGCACCTCCTGGCGCGAAGCGTAACAACTCCAGGTGATACACAACGCCGTGAACCATTGCCAGATGCAACGGTTTCTCTCCGACGATCGCATGAATAAGGCGCAGACCACCATCGGCAGGTTAGGCCAAGCGCGATAGGGGCGAAATCACAAGCCGAGGGTGAAGCGCCCAAGCGCGCAACCCCCGGCAAAAGGCGTTTGATTGTTTTCTTGTCTTTCTGGGACCTCGATCGACGCAGAAAGAACCCTCCATCAACATCACCCAAACCCCTTGAATCTGCGCACGCCATCATCATCAACAACCTCAAATCAATCCCAAGCTCCATCATCTTCCAAACCGGCAATTAAACCTCCATTCCACCACTTCATTCATGATTCGACAGAGCATGAATTGCCGTGCCCTGATAGTGCTGCTTCAATCTCCCAACAGCAACCGGGCTTAATGTCGATTTTCGTAAAGTCACCTCGGAAATTCTGTACGGCTTCCTCTCCGCCTTCAATATCATCTCCAGGTTCTTCTCAGATATGTCATACATCGCGATATTCGACAACATCTGCATCCGCACAATCCATGCACATTCCTCCTCATCCGGCACCCACGGCGTGATCTCCAAATGAAACATCGTTTTGGGTACCGTAAATCCCAGCAGCGTCTCTTTCGTAAGGTCCACCTCTTCCAGCGAAAGCCTGCGCAAAACATCCATCCCTGATATCGCCTTGACCGTCGCCACGTCCACCGTCATCGCACCCAGCTTCAACGTCCTCGCCCCCTTTAACTGCTCAAGAAAACTCAAGTCCACACCATGAAACCCTAGAAGGGTCAAATCCTCCACCCCCAGACCCACCACGCCCTTGAGCGCATCCCTGCCATTGCTCTGGCTCCACCCATTCCTGCGCAGGCTCAGCGACTTCACCAATGCAAGCCCTCCCAGCGCACGCACTTCCTCCGGCTTCCATCCTTCCACATCGATTTCCAATGCTTGCAGCGTTCTGCATTCTGCCACTGCGTGCGCCAGCCGCTCTCTCCCTTGCCCTGTCATACGGTAAGGCGACAAGAAAACCCCCTTCAATCGATGCGCCTCCACCAGCTGCGCCAAAGCCGAGTCAACATCCCCTTCCACCTTCTGGCGCGCGCCCAGTCTGATCCATTCAAGTCCTTTCACATCCGATAGGGCCTTGATGTCTCCAACTGTGACCGGCCGATCGAATTCCAATATCACCTCCCGCAGATCTCTCAGCCTCTTCAACCCCGCCAGCTTTTCCGTCTCCATTGCCGCATCAAACAACAACAGCCGCTCCAGCCCTGCCATACCGTTCACCGCATCCATCATCCGTCCGTCCGCCGCCACTCTGTAAACACTCAGATAGGTCACCTCATCAAACACCTTCAGGCTCTCAAGCATCGCTTCAGGCAATGGTTGTTTGCCCATCCCATTGATATTCACCGTATCCACCGCGCGACATGGCAGATACGAGCCGTAATGGCTCATCGGATACAGGCACAGATGCGCCATATAAAACAAATATCGTCTCCCCCAGGAAATCGGTCGATCAAACAACGCACAAAAGGGATCCAGGCTCGGCGTTAACCCTTCCGGTGAGCAATACCTTTCCCCGCTCCGCCCCGCCAGAGTCTTATCGGTTGTGTTCCCCATCACCCAGTCAAGAATGGCAATCCGCCTCTCCCGCACCCCCTTAGACGTACTCCCGTCCCCCACGAAATCCAGTCTCATGGTGACATCACCCACCGTCCACGCATTGTCATTAAACCCCTGCGCATCCACCCTCCTGCGCGCCAGCGCCTCTGGTGTATACCACGCCCAGAATCCTGCCAGCCAGATCATCGGCAAACACAACACCAACCCCAGCGCCATCCACCCCCGCCTCAACCTCCCATGCTCCACCTCGCGCAGGCTCCTCGCCGCATACCCGCACTCCACACACGTCAACCCCTCCGAACCCCGCATGTCATACCCGCACTTCAAACACCGCCGCGCGGCTTTCCACCGCCACTTTCCCAACCCCACCCACCACACCAAGCACGCCCCCAGCACCAGCATCACCGCCGGCACCCCAAAATCAATCCCAAGCTCCATCCACTTCCAACCCGGCATAAAAACCCCCTTCAATAAAAACTCCGAAGCTCAACTCTGAATCTCGAATTCTTGACACAGGACGCAGGACCCGGGACATCTTCTCACACCACCGCTCCCTCCACCGGCTCCACATAAATCCGGTTCCCTTCCACCTGCGTCACCTTCACCTGCCCGCCCTGGGACACCCACCCCGTCGTCGCCATCACGTCCACCGTGTCCTCGCCAAACCGCGCCAGCCCCGCCGGCCGCAGATCCGATAACGCATACCCCACGCTCCCCGCGGCGATGCGTCCCTGACCCAATGCCTCATCACCGGAAATCCCCGCCTCAGCCCCCGCCATCACCGTGCCGCGGCCATCCCCCAACTGGGAATCCACCCCGCCTGATGAAGGCTGCGTGCGCGTCAAAATCAGCCGGTTGGCTCCGGGAATCTCCGGCAGGAACTTAAGCACAATCATCAGCCCCACCATCCCGCCCACCAGGCCCACCAAGGTCCACGCGCTGGTCGAAAGCAGAATCCGCGTCACCAGCCCGGAAGGAATCGAGTTGTAACCCCCGCCCGGCCCGGTCGGCATGATTAGCAGCACCAGTCCCAGCATGATCAGCGCGATCCCCGCCACGCCCACCACCCCAAACCCCGGCAGCACAAACACCTCCACACCCAGCAGGATGATGCCCAGCAAAAACACCAGCACATGCCAGAAGCTGGCCAGGCCCACCATGAACGGCGCGCCGATCAAAATCGCCGCGCACACCAGCGCCACACCCCCGCCATACCCCAGCCCCGGCACCTTTAATTCAATAAAGATCCCGATCACCATCAGGATGATCAACGCCGCGCGCACCGGGCCGGAAATCAGCCAGTAGGCCAGGCTCTCCGGCCAGGTCTTTTCAATCCAGAACACGCTTGAAGCCCGATACCGCGATGTGATATCCGCATCGCTCCCGGCTTGCCCCTGGGCAAACCCCAGGTCCAGAATGTCCGGGTTGGTCAGCGCCCACGCCACTTTCCCCGAATGCACCTGCCGATCCAGTGTCCACTGCCCAATCTCCTGCACTCCGCTTCCTGCCTCCTG
Source organism: uncultured Phycisphaeraceae bacterium (assembly GCA_964527265.1). Classification (GTDB taxonomy): domain Bacteria; phylum Planctomycetota; class Phycisphaerae; order Phycisphaerales; family Phycisphaeraceae; genus CAZGOM01. Next base: position 38,288 of record CAZGOM010000026.1, read on the forward strand.
CGAAAGCACCGCCCCCAGCGCCTGCGGCTCAATCTCCGTCCCGTCCGGCAATTTCAATTTCTCGCCGGTCTTCGTCGGCACCCCCATCCCATACTTCTGCGCCACACGCGCAATCTCCGCCTCCCGCAGCGCATCCGGGTCCTTCCCGCCCACCATCGCCGCGTAGTCCGTCTGGTTCACCAGCTTTTTCTGCCCAGTGTTCTTATTGGAGATCAGATACACCTCCACCCCCGGCGTCGCCATCGCCTGGTAAAACACGAATGGCGTCCCCGACCGCTTCGCCCCCGTCTCCAGCGCATCAAAAATCGGCCCCAGCCGATCCGCCACCAGCGCCGCCGTCCCGTTCCTCAGCGCGGCATGCGCATCGATCACCCCCACCACCGGCCCAGAACCCGTCACCACCTCATGGCACGCGCTCACAATGATCGCCGCCGGCCCCAGCGCCTGCCGATCAATCCACGCCACCGTCGCCACAGGCGCCAGCCGGATCTCCTCGGCAATCATCCTTGCCACATCCATGTCCCCCGCATCCGAATCGATCTGAAACACAATCACCGACGCCCCCTGCTGCACCGCCCGCCCGATCCGCTGCTTCATGCTCGTGTAAACATCCGTGGTGATCGCCTCCTTGATCGGCAATACCGCCACCCGCACCCCCGCCGGCAGCGAACTTAATCCCCCCGACGCCCCCGGCCCCGGCTGTGTCGACGGATTGGCTCCCGGCTGACCCCCTCCCGCCCCCTGCGCACGCCCATCCGCCAGATCAATGCCCAGCACGCACGCAAACGCGCACAACACACACACCCAAAGGAGCCATCGCCGCTTAACCGTCATTGCATTCACCTCCCCAAAAGCCAACCCATGATCCAACCCATATCAACGTCAATCACGGAAGCAGATACAGCGCCGCGTATCCGCTCGACGCCTCGGGCACGCGCGTCCACGTCTGCACCAGCGGCATCAATGTCTGCTCCGTCACATCCTTATCGTAACCGTAAGTCGCATGAAGCCGCGCCAGTTCCGAATAGTGCACCCACACATGGGTGATCCCCATTGCCTTCAGCGCACGCGTCACGGCGGCAGGGTCGCCCGGATGCGCTCTTATCAGCGCCCCCAGCGGCTCGGTGTCGAATGCGCTGTGGTAGCTCATCGGCGTCTTTGAATAAAGCAGCCGCGACGCATCCGCCACCCACATCACTTTTGATCCCGGCGGCAGATGGTTCATCGGCCCGTCATCAATCGCTCCAAAAAAGCCGTTCCCCCCTCCCAGGTTCCCCACAAGCACGCACGCGGGGAATGATTCCATCCGCCCCGTCTCCTCATTGCGCGTGTGATACACCTGGCCCCAGAACACCTGCACCGCATGCAGCGCGAAAAACGCAATCAGCACGCAGCTCACCGGACGCACCACCCCGCGAATCGGCGTCTGGCTCAGCCGCGCCACCGCCAGCCCTAGAAGCGCGCACCCAGGCACCAGTGAAAAAATCATGAACCGGCTCTGGATATGCGTCCCCACCACCCAGAACGCCGCCTGCCACAGAATCGTTCCCCCCAATGCAAAGCCCACCCACCGCATCTGCCGCGTCGCCAAAGTCACCCCCAGCGCCCCCAGCACCAGCAGCCACAACACCGGCACCCCATACTCATGCTGAAACACGGCCACATTTCGCGTCTCCCGCATCTTCTCCCAGTCCGACAGCTCCCGTCCCCCAAATGCGCCATACCCCGCGTTCCTCACCCAGTGCCGCCCCAGGGCATCCACCCGTTCCCCAAGCGTCCCCACCGGCGCATGCCCCTTGGCAAAGCCCGCGGCCTGCTCCGCCGTCCAATGCCCCGTGCCAAACACCCCCGTCGCAAATGGAAACACCGGGTTCCCCGTCGCCGCCGCATTCCTCACAAAATAAGGCAGCATCACCACAATCCCGGCCAGCGCCACCGCCGCCAACGTTAGCAGACCAGATCCCCTTCTGATCCCCTCTCCCTCAGGGAGAGGGTTAGGGTGAGGGTGTTGTTCTTTCCCCTCTTTCTTTAACTTCTTCTCCCGACGCTCTTCCTCTTCCGACCCTGGACGCTGGACACTGGGCGCTGGACTCTTTTCCCCCGACGCAGGACGCAAGACGCAGGACGCAAGACGGCCCGCCAGCACCACCACCGCCGGCACCCCCAACATCGGCCCCACCGTCAGCTTCGCCATCGTCCCCGCCCCCAGCAACACCCCCACCACCAGCCCATCCCGCCATGTCACCCGCTTCACCCGCAGCGCATGCGCCAGCCCCGCCCCACCCAGCGCCAGCGCAAACATCTCGTTATACGCCAAACTCCCCGTAATCAGCACCCACGGCATCGCCAGAAACACCCCCGCCCCCACCACCTGCGGCACCCAATCCGGTCTCCCGCCCCCTTCTTTTTCTTGACCCGGGACTCGGGACCCAGGACTCGGGACCTCTTGCCCCACAATCTGCGCCACCACCCCCGCCGCCAGGCAAGCCGTCGCCGCATGCAGAAACTGGCAAGCAAACACGCTCAGCGACAAGCTCCCCTTAAACCACGCAAACGCATGCATGTACCCCGCTTCCCCCAGCGATGGGAACGCGCTGTACACATTGTGCTTCAGCAGCCCCAGCCGCCCCATCTCCGCCCACTCGCGCGGCAATTGCAGGTGGTAGCTCAATACGTCATACCCATACGCTTCCACCGACCAGATCAACCCAGGGGGAATCGCCGCCGCCAATGCCAAAAGCCCCACCGGCAGCCCCATCCACACAAACGACCAGTCAAACCGCTTGTCCCATTCCTTAAACTGCGTCCCCCATCGCCCCTTGGTCTGGCTGTCCACAATCAGCGGCGCCGCCACCAGCGCCACCGCCCCCTCCACGCTCAACACCCCCAGCCAACCCATCAGCCAGCACAACCACAAATGCACCGCCAGCCCCAGTGACAGCGACACTGCAATGCCCATTTCCGGGTCGATGAACCGCCGCGCCAGCCGCCCCCACGACCGCACCGCCAGCCCCACCGGCAAGACATAAAGCAACAACGCTGGCAGCATCGTGGTCGCCAGCGCGTTAAGCACCTTCCCAGCCTCAGGCCCTATCGGATACTGCCCCGCCACCACCACCCACAACACCGCCAGCGCCACTGCCAGCATCAACGGCATTAACCGCCAACCCAGCGACTCCCGCTTTGTCCCCTCCTGGCTCATGGCCGCCCCTTCTCGCCCGCGGCCGCTCCCGGCTCCACCGGCGCGTCCAACTCCGGCCCCTTCGCTTCTTCACCCACACCCCCATGCCCCATCTCTTCCAATTCAAACAGCTTCTTAAGTGCTGATGCGTAATACCCGATCGGCGCCTGGTGATCGCTGGTGTCCAGCTTCGAAAGCGGAATATGCAGAATCTTGTTGATCAGCCGATGGTTGTGCTCTTCCAGAATCCGCGCGATCTCCTCAGCGCTCGCCCCCTGGCTGGCCAGCTTCCGCCCCGTCCGCAGCATCTCCGCCTCGCCCACGGCATGCAGTTTGGTCCTTAGCGCCCGGATCACCTGCCCCACATCCCGATGCTGAAGCTGCGTCAGGCACTTCTGCGCCGATTCCTTGATCAACGCCTCGCACGCCTTCACCTGCTCCGCACGCGCCCCCAGCGTCTCAGACACCACCTGCTGCAGATCATCCATGTTGTAGCTGTACACGTTCTCCAGACTCTGCACATCCCGCGCCACATCCCGCGGCACGGCAATGTCAATCAAAAACAACGGCCTGCTCCGACGGCTCTTCATCACCGGCTTCAAAAGCGCATGCGTAATGATCGGCTCCGGCGCACCCGTCGACGTCACCACAATGTCCGCATCCACCAGCAATCCCGCCAGATTGTCCAGCGGCGCCGCGCGCACTTTCCCCGGCGCAAGTCCCAGACCCTCCGCAAGCCCCTGCGCCCGTCCCAGTGTACGGTTGGCGATCACCAGTTGCCGCGGCTCAAGCTCCATCAAATGCCGCAGCGTCGCTTTCGCCATCTCCCCCGCGCCAATGGCCAGCACATTCTTATCTCCGAACGTCTCAAAAATCTGCCGCGCAAAATCCACCGCCACCGAAGCCACGCTCAAACGCCCCGCGCCGATCCCCGTCTCATTGCGGATCGCCTTCGCCCCCGCGATCGCATGCTGGAAGCACTTGTGCAGCACCGGGCCCACCGACTGGCTCCGGTTGCTCTGCTCATACGCCCGCTTCACCTGCCCAAGGATCTGCGGCTCACCCAGCACCATCGAATCCAGCCCGCAAGCCACCCGCAATAAATGCTCCACCGCCGCGTCCCCCTCCGCGTGGAACAGCGCCCCCGCCACCTCCTCGCGGCTTAGTTGCGACCGCCCACCCAGAAACGCCGTGATCTCCTCCACACTCGGAGACTCATGCGACGCACGCGCCACATAAAACTCCGTCCGGTTGCAGGTCGAAAGCAGCACCGCTTCCGCATTCGGGTACGCCGCGCTGAAAGCCTCCAGCAGTTCATCCACCGCGCTCCCGGCAAACGCCAGCCGCTCGCGCGTCTCCACGCTCGCCGTCCGATGGTTCACGCCAATCATGAGGACTCGCATCAGCGCCCCTCCTGAGTGGTCGTGACAGGATTGACCTTCGTATTCAAAATCTCTGCCGGAATCGTCGCCTGATCCGCCGGCACGCGCTTCTTCTCAACAGGATCACGCATCGCCGTCACCGCCCCAAACGTCGCAAACAGCAAAACCACACCCAGAATCGAAAGCCATGCCGCCCGCGACCCGCGAAACATCGTGCTGTGCCGCAGGTTGATCACCACCGCATACACCCCCCACGCCCCCACCGCCAAAAGCACCTTCGCCGAATGCCACCACCCCGGCCCCAGCTTGCTCTCCGGCCCGCTGGTCACCACCACCAACCCCGTCACCAGCCCCAGCGTCAGCACGGCAAACCCGATGCTCGACGCCTTCACTATCAACGTCTCCAGCGCCTCCAGGCTCGCCATCCGATGCAGCATCTTCAGGTTCTTTTTCGCCCTAAGCTGCTTTTGCACAAAGAGATACATCCCACCCGCCACCGCCGCCAAAGACAAAAACGCCGTCCCCAGATAGACGCACACAATATGAAAACCGGTCACAAACTGGCCTATTTTGAAAATCTCCATCGTCCACCAGCTCGCGCAGATCCCCCACGCCAGCAGCACCGTCGCCAAAGGCAGCGCAAAAGCGTAAATCCCCGGCAGGCGCGCACGCCGATCCAGATAAATCACTGCAAGCACAAACAGACACACGATTAACAGCAGCCCGTCCACATGCGATTCCAGCGGCTTCCAGTCCCCCCGCACAAACAGCCACCGGTGCAGGTAAAGCACCAGGGCCCCCACCGCGATCGCCCATGTCACCCCCTTCACAGGGACCGGTTTTGCCTCTTTTTCCTGCCCCTGCACAAGCAGCATCACACCCATCACGCTCCCGGCAAACGCCAGAAGCGCAAGCGCGCTCACGCCCAGGGTTGTGATCCAATCATGCATTGCTCAGTGGATCCAGCTCAAAAGCAACGCAAGATTATACGTCAAAACCCCACCCAAACGTACCGCGAACGCTTTTCCAGCCAGTCTTGCTCTTCCCAGACCCTGGACCCCAGACCCCAGACCCTTCCTCTGATACCATTCCCCATCCATGGACCAGATCCTCGGCCAGGCACGCGCTGTCGACATCCTCCTCTCCTCCCTCAAAGCGGGCAGGCTTCACCACGCCTACATCTTCCACGGCCTGCAAGGCGTCGGAAAATTCACCACCGCACGCGAGCTCGCCAAAATCATCCTCTGCCAATCCCCCGATGCCGACCTCGCCGGCACACCCCAGGCCTGCGCCCAGTGCGCCTCCTGCAGGCTCTTCTCCCAAACCCCTGAAAACCCTGAGACACCCGACAACCACCCCGACTTCCACGTCATCTCCAAAGAGCTCGCCCGCTATTCCGACAATGTCAACGTCCGCAACTCCGTCCAGAAAACCATCGCCGTCGATACCCTCCGCCAGTTCATGGTCGGCGGTGAAGTCGCCGGCAAGCAGGTTCCCGCGGTTGTCGCACGCTCTGCACAACTCCAGCGCGGCCGGGTCTTCATCATTGATGAAGCCGAACTCATGGACGCCACCGGCCAGAACGCCATCCTCAAAACCATCGAGGAACCGCCCCCCGGCGTGAAAATCTTCCTCATCACCTCCAACGAAAACAAGCTCCTCCAAACCATCAGGAGCCGTTGCCAGCGCGTCCCCTTCGCCCCCGTACCCGACGCTCAAGTCCGCACCTGGGCCCAGGCTCACCCCGAATGGAAGGGTGAACCGGCAGACCTGGACTGGCTCGTAGGCTACGCCGCCGGAAGCCTCGGCCGCGCGAAGCTGGCGATTGAGTACAACCTCACCGCATGGGCCAAGGAAATCCTCCCCATGCTGCGCGACCTGGCCCGCGCCGAGTTTCACCCGGCCATGGGTTCCCGCATGGCCGCGCTCATGTCCGGCTTTGCCGAAGACTGGGTCAAGCGCCACAAAAACGCCTCCAAGGACGCCGCCAACAAAGTCGGCGCCGAGCTCATGTGGTCCCTTATCACCCAGCAGATGCGCAAAGCCATCAAAATCAAAGCCGGCAAGGCCCAGCCCGGCAACCCCGAATCCATCGAAATTGAAACCCTCGCCTACGCAAAAGCCATCGAAGCCATCGACCTGGCCGAGCGCGAGCTCCACGCCAACGTCAACGTCTCCATGGTCTGCGACCACGCCGTCTCCCTCCTGGCCCGCGCCCTGGCGCCGCCTACTACGGCAAGAGGTTGAAGCCGCGAAGTGCCACGGCTCGAGCCCAACTCATGGCGCATCCCGTGGAGGAAACGACATTTCAAAACAACCTGAACTTTCACAAATTCCTCATTCGGGAATTTAAACACACCCTTCCCCTCCTTTCAGGGGAAGCCCGACCACGTCTCCCCCAAACCAACAGATAGAATCTCTCGGCCTTAACCCGTTTCTCACTCTCCCAAGGAATCTCCGCTTGACCTGGTACTGGGTCTTCTTCGTCTCCGAATGGGCCATCCGCCTCAGCCTCACCATGCACCTGCTTCGCAAGCGCACCCTTCCCTCCAATAAGCTCGCCTGGCTCTGCCTCATCTACGTCATCCCCTGGCTTGGCCTGGTCCTTTATCTCCTCCTGGGTGGCGGCCGCCTCTCCCGTCGACGCGCCCAAAAAATCCGCAAAGCCCAGAAAATCTCCCCTGCTAACGTCTGGCGCAACCGCCGCGAGGCCGTCCTCACACAACCCCCGATGGACGACTTCTCCCGCAACATGATGCGCCAGGCAGAGCATGTCGGCCAGATGTTCGCCGTCGGCGGCAATTCCATCGACCTCCTCGCCGAAACCCAGACCATGGTCGAACGTCTCGTCAAAGACATCGACAATGCTACGCACCACTGCCACCTGCTCTTTTACATCTTTCAGCCCGACCTCATGGGCCAGCTTGTCGCCAGCGCCCTCATGCGCGCCAGCGCGCGCGGCATCGAGTGCCGCCTCCTCGTCGATGACGCCGGTTCCTGGGCGTTCGTACGCAAAAGCTCGCTCATCAAAGAGCTCCGCGATGCCGGCGTCCAGGTCGCCGCCGCGCTCGAAGTCAGCTACATACGCCGAGGGCTTGAACGCCTGGACATGCGCAACCACCGCAAGCTCGCCGTCATCGACGGCGAAATCGCCTACGCAGGCTCTCAGAACATCGTCGAGCCCGACTTCGGCCACCGCCGCGCCGGCGCATGGATCGATCTCACCGGCCGCTTCACCGGCCCCATCGTCGGGCAGCTCCAGTCCGTCTTCAATCACGACTGGGCCTACGAAACCGAAGAAAACCTCACACACGAAAGCTACTTTCCAGAGCCCGTTTTCACCGGCGATGTCGTCGCACAAGCCGTGCCCAGCGGCCCCAGCTACGACACTGGAGATTTCCACCGCGTCCTTCTCACCGGCATCAACAACGCCCAGCGCCGCATCATCATCACCTCCCCCTACCTCGTCCCCGACGAGGCCACCATGATCGCCCTCTCCATGGCCTCCGACCGCGGCGTAAACGTCTGGCTCGTCCTCCCCCAGATCTCCGACCACTGGGTCGTCTCCGCCGCCGGCAAAGCCTATTACCAACCCCTCCTGGAATCCGGCGTACGCATCTTCCTCTACCAGCCCGGCCTCCTCCACGCCAAAACCGTCACCGTCGACGATTCCTTCGCACTCCTTGGCTCCTCCAACCTCGACATCCGCAGCTTCTACCTCAACTTTGAACTCTCCATCCTCATGTACGGCGAAAACATCACCCGCCAGCTTCGCCAGGCCCAGCAAAGCTACATCAACCAGTCAAAAGAAATCGACTTGAAACAATGGGTCCGCCGCCCCCGCTGGCGCAGTTACTGCGATCAGGCCATGGCCCTCCTCTCCCCACTGCTCTGATTCCATGGACTTGTCTAAAAAATACTCTTGCTCAAGACAAGCATTTCGTTGATAATTCCGCCATATGAAACCTTACATTACCCGCGCCTTCAGCCTCGTTGAGCTCCTCGTCGTCATCGCCATCATCGCGCTGCTCATGTCCCTCATGCTCCCCGCCT
>CAZGOM010000027.1:0-45987 GCA_964527265.1 uncultured Phycisphaeraceae bacterium
CCCCTGGGTCGGGCCGGGAGAAAATTTCATTTTGCGGCCCAAACATATCCGAAAACCCAGATTCTTAAAAAATGTTAAGTATTAAAACAGGCGGAGCAGCCGGGACGAATAATCTTGCCGCATCTTGCCGATACAGCTTATCGCCAGACGAAAACAGAAAGAGACAGAGGCAGAGAAACTAATTAAGCAGAGGGCGGAAGGGTGCGTTCACAGTCAAGATGACTGTGCTTTGTGCGTGAAGGGGCGATACCAGAAACTGAAGCAGCGGGAGCTGTCGGAGTTGGCATCTGCGCTGGGATGGTTTGTGGTGTGTGCAAGTGGCACGCATGCCAAATATGCAATGGTATGCCAACTACGTACCGTATGCGTTGTCCGGGCACGGTATTATCGGATACGGCACGACGAGGCATCGCAGAGATCCCATTGTCGTCACAATCGCCGAAATCCAGATTCGCGGACGCCAGTTCCTCTCCGCCTGCTTTTCCTTCTAGATCTTGCGAAGGTGCCTCGTCCGGTTCCATGACATGAACTGACCCGGGAATAAACACGGTACCGCGAACACGTTGAACGGGCGATCGGACGTCGCCTCGGTCTACTTTCGACCCACTCGGATTCCGTGCAGATCGCTCAACGGCGGCCGAACGACCCGATTCTGCTGCAGCCTCGGTAGCTCGTGATAACGAGTCCGGGATTGCAGTTCTCGCCGAGCCCGTTCGAAGATCGTTGAATGTCTCTTGACGATTCGTCCCGGGTGTAACTTGGTTATTGTCAATACAGAGATTTAAACCAATACGAGACAGACAACTTCCCATGGATCTCCTCTTAATACGAGAAGAGAAACATACACAAAGAAGATGATGATTACAACGAATTTGATTCAGTTCCATTGACTTTCTCTCTCTCCCTTACTCTTTCTCAAAAACTGAACCTAAATCGGCAGCCCTGCGTTTAGTACGCGCGTAATTCAAAAAACTTTTCTGGAAAAGGTTTACCGACGAATATGAAACAGAGACAGAGACAAAGAGACAGAAAACGCGATAACAGTGGTGTTGAGGCCCCACTATTTATTGGATCCGATGTGATCCGACACCGTCGTCATCTTCGAACTGGCGTATTTCAGAACTGCTTTTGTACCTTCCGAAACTGCGTGTTTTGCGAGCTCGGAGGGCAGGACAATGCGCGTAGCCGTCTGAATATCACGGGACGAAAGTGTGCGTTTCTTATTGGAACGTGCCAGACGAGAGGCCTCCGTAGAGATTCGTTCGTAAACGTCGTGTACGAACGAATCCATCACGGCCATCGCGCGCCGAGAGATGGCAACGTCGGGATCGACTTGTTTCAGGACTTTGTGAATGTGACTTGAAAATGTTTCGTTGCGATGCTTGCGACGCTTCTGTTTGTTCTTGGTGTTGGGCGCCTTTTGTTGTTGTTTCTCCTTCGTCGTCGTGACCACCGGATCAACGGGTTTATTTTCGCTTTCTTCCGTAGGCGTGCTCATAGTACGTTATCGAACTTTGAGAATTGACCTGTGTCTGCATAATAGGAGGCAGAAGAGAAGGGACGTAAGAAACTTGGAGAGGACGAAATTCAGATCAAGTGAGGCAGATCTTTTGATTTATGTGTAGGTTTGTATTTTTCTTGTTGTCAGCGTGAAAAGAGCCAGCGAAACGCAAAGATAAAAACAGGAAGCAAAGCGCGACGATGCGATTCGTTTGTTCAGAGAAAGGCCCCTATTTTCCGTCGTTGCAAAGCCTGTCACTTCTTGAGGCGTTTGGCGCCGCCGATCAGAGCGAGGTCGGGGTCTGATCCAGAGTCAGATACGACTCCCGCCCCTGCAGCCGACGAGCTAGCGGCAGCTGCGGCAGGCGATCTTGTCGGGGCGAAAGAACGAGATAGACGCCTTGATAAGGATTTCCGCTTACCGCCAACGGCGACGTCAATCGTTGTGTTGGTGGCACCGGTTTCGATTTGACGCCGTGGGACGATCGGTGGTAGAGGCCAGTCGTAATCAGCCCGTGGTCCGAGATCTGTGTCGTCCAGAGGAACAGGGTGCTCCGGAGATTCCGGGAATTCGGCACTTTCTCGAGGAAACATTTTTCTGATCCGCTTTGCCGTCTCCTTCCCTGCCGGCGTATACCATAAACGTGTGTCCATTAGTTCGCGTATACGCGTTCCGTGTGGTAAACCCAGGTTTCCGGAATCCAGTGACCGTTCAAGGTCTTTCAGCAGCAGCTGCTCGACGACATTGAGAGAAAATGGCATCTCCTTGACGGTTTTGGCGTGTAATTCAACTTGAGGCCGCGTCGAAAGTGTCACTGTCCAATCGAGGGTGCGAACGCAATCGATGATCGCTCCAGCCTGCGTTCGCAATGTATATGGGCATCGCAAAACATATGTACCAGATAAGATGTTTTCGATGATGAAATCGAATTCAGATGGTACCTGGAACTTGCCTCGCATGATCACGTTCGTTGAGTTCCGTGTTGTCCTGACAATCTGCCTGACCTGGCCGAGGATGAGCACGTCTTCTTCAGTCGGATCGGATGCGTCGAATCCATGGAGGGTATGTTCAGCCCGAAGGATTAGCGCCTTGTTTCCCCGGCGCTTTAATCGTTCTGGACGCTGTGATCGGTTTACGTTTCCAGCACGGAGTCCATCGCCCGCTGCCGCTGCCGCTGCCGCCTCGGGCACAGATGGCTGAATCGGGAGATCGGGCTGTGGCGGCAGCGCCGAGTATTGCAACACCAACCGTAATAGTTCGCGCGGCATTATTCGTAGAGGCCCACCGCTCAGAATCTGTGCGACCAGAGTGGAAGCCGATGCGTGATACCGCGGGCCAAACACCCTCGCTGCCGTGCAGATATCTTCGAACAGAAATCTTAACGACCCGTCGAATTTGAAACGATTAGAGCTCGCCAAATCCACGATGGTTGTCGGATGGTCCATAGAGTTCGGTTGAAATTGCGTATGCAGATCGCAGTCTGGTGCACGCGAAAGCAATGCATCGGCGGTACGGTATAAACCGAATGTCACCGCGTCGTATAATGGCGTAGTCGTCACGCCACGAGCGCGTTCGAACAATTCATTGAGGCGCGACGACGGGAGACGCTGAGCGAGCCAACAGCCGAATCCGTCGTCGTGTATACTATGCTCGCATGCGAACAACGGATTCCGCAGTGTCATACTACTTTTCTGGTCACGTGGGCCCTCGTGATTGCCATTACACGCGCCGAATTCTGCGTATGCGTACTCCTCTGCGATGAGGTCAGCGCCGAAGCGCCGCGTCACGAGCTCGATCGTTCTTGCGTCTCCACGGGTGTTCGCGACGTAGAAGAGTGTGGTATGCGGATCCGACGGTGTACTCACCAACGCATTGCAGAGTTTGCCCGTATTGACGTCCACCACGCATCGACACCGCGGAAGTGTGACGCAGATATTCGGCTGCGCCAAGAGCAGTCGCGCTCCCGTGGGGTGAACCGCACCCAAACAAAGTGCGTACGTCAGAGGATTGTTAAGTAAACTTGTGCCCCTTGCATTCAGAACATCAGAAGTAGCGCACCCGGTTCGCATGAGAACGCGAAACACCCGCTCGATCAGTGACATTGAACCGGCGAGATGACTATGTTCTAATCCAATTATTAGACCACTCCACGTACACAAAGGTGACGCGTTCCGTCTTTCTATTTTGGTGGAAACCGCCATGTGTTTGGCGCGACCGATCCAATTCGCATTACCAGTGCGGCCCGGTGTGGATTTCATGAGCTGTGCGATGCATTCGTCCGATGCGGCTTCAAACATTTTTAACATAGAATCGCAACGGTGCATCCAATGTTCGTCAGGCTCCAGCTGTAGTTTGTTCTCATCCGCATCCAGAAGCATCAATTGAAAGGCCTCCAACGAAAGCGGTTCCTCTGATGTCGTCATTGGTTCATGTGCGGCGGAAGGCTGAGACATGTTGGCACACCGTTGCGTGATCTTCGCCGCCCCGAGAAACGCAACACGGACAAAGTACGAGAAGTCGCGTAAGCATGAGTGAATGAGGGAATGAGGCAGGAGAGAAAATGCTTCCCGGTTCATTGGTAACGGACGACGAAGTCGAGAGATACACACACGCGTGTGAAGAGATGACTGATCCGAAGATTGTTATTATTGAGTCACAAAACGAGACGACGCCGCGAAAGGTAAAAGGAGGAAAGAATACAAAGCCGCATTCAGCGCTTGCGTTTGCGGCCTGTCAGTAGCGGTAGTTGGTGACGAATTTCCACCGCCGCCGATGCCGATGGCGGCGTAGCTGTCGGCATTGTCACCGCAGCTGCCGCCATTACAGTTGCCGATCCCGGTGCCTGTGTTGACGCCAGAGCCCAACCGTCAGGCTGAGGCAATTCCGTGTATTGGAGCACCAGACGTAAGAGTTCCCGCGGCATTACTTGCAGACGCGCACCTCCCAGAATCTGTACGACCAACGCGGCAGCCGATGTGTGATAGTTCGGACCGAACGTCTTTGCCTTGGCGCGGAGATCTGCGATCATTGACTCCGGTACGCGCGGGAATTCGAAACGATCAGAGTTGACCATTTCCGCGATGGTGGTAATCAGATGGTTGCTGTCTGGACGAAATTTCAAATGTAGATTGCAGTCTGGCACACGCGAGAGGAGAGCCTCTGTCGTCCGCAACATACCGTTTTTCATAGCGAGGTATAACGGCGTAGGATCTCGAGGATATGCGCTTAATCGGTTCAGGCGCGTGGAGGGCAGACGTTCGGCCAGCCAATTACCGACCTCGTCGTCGCCCGGATTACCACGCTCGTCGATTCCTAAGTAAACTGAGTGCAGCGGATTATCTAATGTCACAGTGCTTCCTTCGTCGCGTGGACCCTCGTGCGTGCCATTGCACGCACCGAATTCTGCGTATGTGTACTCCTCTGTGATGAGTTGAGTACCGAAACGCCGCTTCACCAGTTCGAACACGTGACTGTCTTCACGGGCACGCGCGGCACACGAAAGTGTGGTGTGTGGAAACGATCGCTCACTTGCCAGGGCATTGCAGCGTTTGCCCGTATTGACGTCCACCACACATCGACACCGCGGAAGCGTGACGCGGATATTCGGCTCAGCCAGAAGCAGTTTCACCGCCGTGGAATATTCTGCGACCGAAAGAAGTGCGACATGCAGAACCGGGTAGGCCACACCGGACTCGGCTTTAACCGTCATATTCAGTGCAGTGGAAGTCGCGCAACCTGTTCGTATGAGCACGCGAAAGATCCGCTCGATTAATGACATCGAACGCACGAGATCATCATGTTTTAGATCCTCCGTTAAACCAACCCACGTCATCAATGGTGAGGAACTGGAATTCATTGCGTACGCGTCTTTCATTTCACCGAGCCAATCGGCGTTACCGGTGCCATCCGGCGTTGACTTCACGAGCCGCGATATGGCTTCGTCCGATGCGGTCTCAAACGGTTTCAACATGGAATCGCAATGGACGACCCATTCTCCGACGGACTCTGGGCGTGTGGTGATCCCGGCGACAAGCATCCGTTGAAAATCTTCCAACGAAAGCGGTTCATGTGCGGTGGAGAACTCAGCCATATTGCTGTTACTGTATCGTCGCCACAGCTGCCAGGCGAAGACACAACAACACCGGACGGTTGCAACGCGAGGCACACACGCGAACGTGTACGCGGCGCGTGAGAAGAAAGTCGTAATAGCCAAACACGGAGTCGCGACTATTCTTTTATTCCTCCTTTCGACCGCGGTAAGATATATGAGAGCGCGGTTGGATTTATGAGTCGGTTCTGATGTTTCGCGGCTAGTTCATTTTCTAGGTGCGCGCGGAAGAAACATTTTCATTTTTTCATTTTTGGTTCTTATCGTTTTACATGTCGTGTTCAGCCGAAGCTTAAACTGGAGACCGCGAAAAGAAATGTTAGGCACGAAACGTATCATGGCTCCAAGTCCATACGAAGAGAAGCGTTTTGAATCTGGTGAAGATGACGTTGATGTTCACGTGTACGTGGCGCGTTCTCGCCCAGGCGCCGAAAATCCAGTTGCATCGGAATTGAATCGTGTGATGCCTCCCGCGCGACAACCCACGGCCGCCACGCCAAAGAGAAAAAAGAACGAACGCGAAAAGGAGAAAGGATAAGACTTGTCGTTGCACGGCAAGATCTGGGAAGACAGACGGAAAGACGTCACGATGTGTTCGGTGGAGAGTTGGCAGCGCCGGATCCAGCAACAGCAGCAGCAGCAGCAGCAGCAACAGCAAGGTTTTGTTGTTGAGATTTGAACTTCGTTTCTTTCGTGACCTTTGGTTTGTGACCGATTATTCGACGCTTGCACACGTATGCTTTCCAACGCGCCACTATATTCCGACTCTTTTCGTTCCGCGCTAGACGAAACATCTCTGAGAACGTGACAACTGGGATTATCGAATCCAACACGGTCAAAGTCTCCAATTCACTGAGTTCCCACGGTCTTAGTTGCAGACGGTTATCGCGAAGCTTTTGTAGAATTACCGCCGCGCGCGGGGCGATGCAACATTGATATACCTGCACGATGTGCTCGACAGCGCTGACGAAGCCAGTGTCGGCTCCGTTGAACGGGCATTTCCGTACGACGGTTAACGTTTGGGTAAAAGGAGTCTGCGGGGATGTGTCCGATAGAAACGAATAATCAGAGGAAGAATGACGCTGCACTGAGATCGGGCTGACCGGTGTTACGATCTCGGGCGGCGTTGAAGATCCCCACAGTCCCCCGTGTTTCGCATCGAAAGCCCCTGATTCCGTTCCCAACTCTGATGCCATACTCTGAAAACCCATACACACGCACGCATATTACGAAACGAGGGAAACGGTGAAAAAGTCGAACATTATTAGACGCTCAAATTCTGCACGCGTGCGCCTATTATCATTTCTCGCTTCCTTTTAATTCTGGCGTTGTCATCCCGTCGGCGCATCGACGATTCAGACGTCAAAAGGTTTGTGGTGTGCGTACTCAAAAGAAAAACAACAATGAGAATCACACTACCGACAATCCCACAACGCCGCACACCCGAGTGAGAACGGGACGGGCGGCGTTGTGGAGGTGGGATGGAGGGGGTGAATGGGGTTGGCACACGCAGGATACGGGCCCAAAGAAGTCGATGGGTGGAGGGCCGAAGCTATCAGGAGAGGCAAAAACACCGCACGCATTAGAGGCATATTTCAGTCTTTCGGGTGCTGGTCTTTTGCTGCTCTTAGATGTCCGGGTTTACTTCTATTTTTTCTGGGCCTTCTTCTTCGCGGCCTTGGGCTTATCACCAGTCTCAGCCGCAGCCGGAGCCGCAGCAGCAGCCGCAGCCGGAGCCGCAGACGGAGCCGCAGCCGGAGCCGGAGCCGGAGCCGAGGCAGCCGAGGCAGCCGCGGCCGGAGCAGCCGCAGCCGCAGCCGGAGCAGCAGTCGAAGCAGCAGCCGGAGCAGCCGTCGGGGCAGCCGTCGGAGCAGCAGCCGGAGCCGCGGCCGGAGTCGAAGCCGCAGCCGAAGCCGCAGCCGCAGCCACAGCGGGGGCCACAGCCGCAGCCGAAGCCGCAGCAGTACGCATGGTCGAACCAGCCTCCAGAAGGGCCCGAATTTCCGCGCGTTTGGCTTGAACGGGTTTTTGTACCTCCATCATACCTGCGCGCAATTTCTCGAGTTTGTCAGCAGCTTTGCGCTTGATCTCAGCTTCTGCGCGCGCCAAGATCTCAGAATCACTGTCGGTTTCGGTTTCGTCGGACCGTGCGGAGCCCGCAGCCGCAGCAGCGGCCGCAGCCGGCGCACGGTTGAGGCGCATGGTGGAAACACCGTTAGGCCGACGAGCGCCTGCCACGCGAGCGGCCGCCGCGGAGGAAGAAGATGCCGCAGCAGCGGCCGGAGACGATCCACCCGCAGTAGCACCTTCCTTGCAATCGGACGGACGGTCGCGTTCAGTCAGAACATTGAGCAGGTCCTTGACTGACTCTCGCGCCTTCGCGATCCGCTCGGGAGTATCTGTTTGCGAGAGTTTCCAGAGGACCTTACGCCGCTTCATGATGTAGATGTTCTGAACATACGCCGCGCACGACGGAGTATCTAAGTGTGCACGCGCGCAGTCCTCACCTTTACACAAGCACATGATAGTGCACATTGCGCACTCCACCACGGCCGGTTCCTTCTTGCACGAAACGCAGATATCGAACTTCATCGCACTCGGTACGTGAGTCGAAGGGAACTTCATATTCTCCTTCATGGCAGCCTCCATCGCCTCATAAACCGCCACATGCGTCGTCGGGAGCGCGGAAACCCATTTACATCGCCCCCCTTGCACGTGGCTCTTCATGCACAATTTGGAAGTGCACGTTCCCCTCTCCATACACGCAGTGCATAGAATACCGTTCCACTTCTTCGCTGTGCAGCTCTTACGGCACGACGCACATTCCCCTTCCCAGCCGAGACGCACGTCGGGCATGGGGACGTCGACGTCGTCATCGTCGTCGTCATCGTCATCGGACGCAGAAGAAGAAACCGATTCGGAATCTTCGCACCCAGGCGCAGCAGCAGCAGCGGCCGCAGCGGCAGCAGCAGCTGCAGCACCCTGTTTGACCGCCCCTTTGCGATTCTGCGTCCGCCGTCTGTTGTCGTTGTTCTTCAGATGTGTTTGGAGACTCTTCGCGTTCCAATTCTTGAGCAGGCGCCCTGCGATCTCGAATTCGCCTCCAAGGGCTTCTATGAGCTTTCCGCGGAGAGTGTCCGGGTCGTATTTGAGAGCATCCCCGTCGTAAACTTCGTAGAAGCTACGGATGCCCTGACCCTTCTTCTTCTTCTGAGGGCGAGTGTTCTCGTCGGCCGAGGCGGATCCGGGTGACGATTCATCGGCGCATTCAGCCCCAGACTGGGGTTTCGACGCCGTCTTCCGCTTCCCCAGAGAACTCGAAGCCGCAGCAGCAGCCGCAGCCGCAGCCGGGTGAGCCGCCTGGGCGAAGATCTTGGCTTGTTTGACATCCTCGGCCGCGGCGGACGAAGCCGCAGCCGAAGCAGCCGAAGCAGCCGGACCTTCGTTGAACGGCACTTCAAACAGCGCACTGCGGAGTTTAAAAACCCGCGAATTGATCTCATCACATAGTCGATAGTAGCGCAGACGCATCTCGTTCACGCTTACACCCGACTGACGAATGTGGGTCTCCGCATCATCCAGCGTGAGCTGGAAGTGGCCCATCCCCCGTTTCAGGAAAGTATCGTAGGATGACGACATTTTTGTGAGGTTGTTAGAAAAAGAGCGTGCTCTCGGTTAACCGCAGTTAAACGTTCTACAGATAGGCGCGATGATACTTGATTATACCGAACATTGGATTTAATTTAATTCCCCAAAATAAGAATTCCCAGAAGAACGAGATCGAAAAGAAACAATGAGAAGAGCAGCGTTCGGAGCCACAATGGCGTGTTTTTGGTAAACAGATTAACTGAATCCATTCGGTCGGAATGTTCATAGTCAAGGACAACGGTTGCTCGACGAGAAACGTCGATGAATTTCGAACCCGAATCTTTCTTAGTCTCTGACTCGACGTCGGCCCTCGTCCACCTCGAGATGATCATATCTGTAAGTTCGAAATCTCTCTTCCACGAACTGGTACAGGAATGGAGTTGGCGGATTAAACGTGACATCCGTTGACAGCGAACGGGCACATTCACGTGTATATCGTGATCGTCGGAGATGATACGCGGTTCAAGGAAAGTGAACTCGCTCGAATTTAATTCAGCCTCTTCTGCTATCTGAATTAACAGATCCTCGTGCACTCGAGGTTTTGGGGCGAGACGAATGAGCACGACGTATGGCCTCGACACAGTCGTTACGACGAAACGTTCATTACGAACTCGGCAGTCGCTCTCGATTCTTTTGGTTACATCATATCCATACAACTCCATTGGCAGAGTGACGTACATACGTATTTCGCGTGTCGAGTCATCGAACGCGATGTTTGTTGGTTGCATCCACACCGAGGTCATTAATTCTTTTTTTTTCGAGGGAGGACAGGTTTGATCTTTGTGTGTTAGATCATTAACGACCTGGAATAAACCAAACCTGTTTTCTTTTTCGTTTCTTAATTTTGTATTTCTTGGGTCGATTCGCGTTTATGCGGAAAAGATGCAAGGGCGGGGGATTATTTGGAGGGCTGCCACTGTCACAACGTTAATTTTTTTCAGTTTCAAAAAGAACTTGTCGAAATATATTAAACCTGCAACGGCCGTTCCTGTTTCTGAAGAACTCACGACGAATACCATTTGTCGGATAACCTCAATGTTTTCCTGCTATCACAAAGGAAGGGTCGGAGAGAAACTCGAATGTATTGGACCCAACCAGTGGCGAGTGGTCGGTAAACGCCCGGTTCTCGGGAAGCCCAAAGCCGCGAACTCGCGCGTTCGCGTGTTCGATGCCAACGGCGATGTCGTAATGCCGATAACTCACACGCGACAGAAACGATCCCGTCAGACAATCGAGCAAAGCAATTCGGCGCGAACTGCAGCAGCAGCTGCGCCGGCTGCTGCTGCTGCCGCCGCCGCCGCCACGTCTTCACAGACCGCGGCTGCCTCGGCCTTTCAGGCTGCGGGTGCTGCTGCTGCTGCTGCCACGTCTTCACAGACCGCCGCTGCCTCAGCTTTTCAGGCTGCTGGTGCTGCTGCCGCTGTCGCTGCGCCCTCACAGGCCGCTGGTTTGGCGGCGCTTCGCATTGCTGTGGAGGCCGCTGCCCTCTCCGCTTCTGCTTTCGCCCCGCCTCCCTGCACTGATTCAGATTCGGACACGGAACATGGACGTGCTTCAAAACGCACTCGCTTGGAAGAGTTCGAGCAGAAAGTGTCGGATCTGATCCGCGAAAATCCCGACGAACCGCCGGCTCTGTTCTCGCCGATGCCGATTCAACAGCCGGAGTCGGGGCAGTCGCAGACTCTGGACATGAAACAGATCGAGGCGGCGGCGGCCGCTGCCACTTTCAATGCAGTGGCCGCCATCGAAACCGCTTCTGCAGTCGCTGGAGATGCCTTTGCCGTTGCTGGGGCTGTCTCTGAACTCGGATCCGTGCGCGTGAATGACTACAGCGTGTTGGTATGTCACCCACATGCGTACTACCGACCGCGTCGCGGTCCTGCACCGGAACCCCGTTTTGGTCTGGGTGTGTCGATTGCAGCGGCCGCATCGACCGCAGTGGACAACTGAGAACGATGACACAACAGAGATGATCACCTCTCGCACGACGAACGCGATTAGATCACACTTCCTTATCGTTTCGAGTCGAGAAAGTATCCCATCCGTTTAGGTTTTCTGCGTCGTCCGGCGCGTCGCGTCACGTCACCACCCACCACCCCCGCCCCCTCACCCCCCCCCTGCCCGATATGACATATATCGATATGCATAAGCATTTCTTTGTGGGTATGTGTGTCGTTTTGTCTATCGCGCCCTTCTTTGCCGTTTCTCATGAAATTGTAAAGAAGTCTTTTGAAAACTCCGCGTGTCGTGTATTAATAGAAATGACGCGATCACTTAAAAAGTCCAAGAAGGAGGGATGAGGAGGTTTGATAAGGATAACATGACTCAGAAGAAATTCTACGCGGTGGTCATCGTCGTCGTCGAGACGATCTCTTCACGCGACGAAAAAGAATTAGAAATACACAGCCGGCTGACATTAGGAACCTCAGAAGAAACGATCGTTCGGTTGCTCCGTGAACGTGGCGGAACATCATTAATAAAGGTGATCAGTCACTTTCGTTTCGCGTGCAGTGAGGTTCATCCGATCAAGACGTTCAACCCTCATTCTCACAACGGTGTTCTTTACACCTTCATCGTTACGCACGATGCTGTTCCAGGTAAAGAAAGTGGTACGATAGTGATGTCGTCTTATAACAAATTCTATCCTGCTACGGCAGAGTTTCTGGCAGAATACATCACAGGAGTAGGCGACAACGCCGCGCCAATTAGAGGTATTCAGTGTGTACACTTTCAATCGCCCTTCTCGTCCCCATTTTAATCCGAGACATCGCGTTGCGGTGAAACTGACTGTAAGAGCTGGTGGTGATCTGGTTGGGATGCATCTTTCCGACGATGATGAAGACGATGCATTTGCATACGTTGACGTCGCACCCGGCGCTCCTCCGAACGTTCTCTTGGTGCACTTTGTTGGCCAAATCTCGGATTTCTCGTTGTTGATTCAGATGTTCCTGCTGTTCGCATTCGCGTGTATGGTCGTCGCTGGCGCGTTCTCTTCGGTGCTCCTATTTCTTCTTCTTCTTCTGAACTCGACTCTTTCGCAGAACTTGCGGCGCTGCGCGCGAGGGAAGTCGATCGCTCCCGGTTTCGAGTCAGAGACATTGCGACTTCAGCCGCTGTGAGGTTATGTTCTTGTGCTGGCATAGACGCTGGATGTAGTGAAGTGGGGCGTCCAGATGATGCTGGACAATACGGAACTTCACGTGGGCGCGAAAGGGAGGTACGGAATTCCGTCGCTTTATCTTTTCCTGCCTCTGTTCCTGCTCCTGCTCCTGCTCCTGCTGCCGCTGCCGCCGCCGCAGCTGGGAAACGTTTTTGACGCGGAGGAGGCCTAGAGACAGACGGACGCAGTGGTTGCTGTTGTGATGCTGTTGATCTTCGCGCTTCTGCCTCTGCCGCTACCACAGCCGCGGCCGCTGCAGCAGCCAAAATCGGCCCCCTTGTGACACTGAAAGATGACGAAGATACCGATCGTGTTTCTACGCGCGGGGTTTGAGGATGCAAGAGATTATAATTCATTTCTTCATCCTTGTCCTCGTCGTCTCCGCCGCACGCCTTTGTTATATAGTCTCCCAGTTGCTCATATAGCAACTCCTGATCGTCGTCGATCTGCTTCTCGTCTTCGCTGTCGGAAGTGCCAAACACCGATTTATCCATACATGCTAGTTCGTGTAACATAGACGCACGACTGTCGGGGGAATCCATGTCCTCTTCTGGTTTAAGCTTCGGAAGGAACGATCGAAGGAACCCACCAATATCGACGCCGTCCTCGGAGAGCCGACGATGGGGATCGGATGTTGAATCTTGGTAATACAATTGTACCATAACACACCAGGTACATGCCGCCTCTACCAGTGAGGTGCATTGATAAACGCGTGTTCCCATCCTTACCATGATCACATTTCCGTATTCGACTATCAACGGTAGAAACGGTTGATGAGTAGCTGATCGAGACCATGGTCTCCGAGCGATAAACCGCCAGGTGAGTAGCGGATCTGAAATTCCATTGTCTCCCAGGAATGTGTATCGTCGCATGAAATCCAGCTTTGTGTAGGCCTGGAACAACAAGGTAAAATAAAAGAACCGAAATCTGTCGTATGCAGGATGTGTTGGGGTGGCTGCATATTGACGCGTTTGCGTGGTCTGTCGCGTGGATATCACCTGTTTCACGTTCTCTGCCAGGAATGGCCTTTCAGCGGATGCGAGAACGAGATTGATGTCTTCGACCGCGCGAGCTGCCAATCCTGCTTTTTGTTGTATGTCAGGAAGTCTTTTTGTGCGCAAATAGAACCCAGCAGGCGTGTGTGTACGAGCGAGGAATTCGCGTATTTCTTTCCATGATTCGCTGATATCAGAAGTCGTGTCAGCCGACAGCCGCCGCTCGAAATATGGTTTTGAGAACGCGACCATGGTTGGCATTGGCCTGTAACTGATGCCGCCGTGCGCGTTAAGAAGCGATCTCTTCATGAATACGCACCAAGCGTACTGCGCCGACCACGTTATAAAACGGTATGGCTCTTTCATTGCGATGACTTCGTCGCAGCAGGCCAGAAGGAAATCAAATTCAGTCGCCGTTCTCAGCATGTGACGGAGTGTACCAACTATCGATGCATCTTCATCGCCGGGCTCTGTTGGTGCAGAAGTCGGCATAAGTGTTTTGCGGTCAGTTATTTCTCCAGAAGCGGTCGCGCCGGAGTTTCCTGTTGCAGCATCAGCTGCTTTCGTTTGTACATGTGGCGCTGATGCCCTGATGTTCGATGCCGATTTTTCGTCAGACGCCTTCGAGGATGATGCTACTTCGGATGCCCGGAGACGCGATTCGAGCGTATCATTAGCCACGAACTCGTCGCGGCGTTTTTCTTCCTCTTTAATATAAGTCGGATGTGTGAACGCGATATAGTCAAGATAGCCTCCATGATGGAATGTTGCCAGTCGGCGTCGCAATTCGAATTGTAAGAGAGCCTGTGAATTTGCGGAGGCTGAAACGGATAGGCCATCGCACCGCTTAAAGGCTGCCCGGAATGCCAATACCTTGGTGTACGTAGAGGTGTTTCGCACGTATGCATTACAAAGGAATAACCACGTCGCTTCCATCACTGTTAGACCGGACTGGTCTTCAAATGGCTCCTTGTGTGTGTGACTCAAGAAGTACGCCTCAGCAGCTTCGATTTCATCAGAAAGTTTCAGAGGAAGAACGTTTGCCGGTTGCTTTAAAAGTAACATTAATCGCCCCGCATATACATCCGAAAATTCCCAAGGCGAATCCTGTGGTATGCTGTCCCACGCGCGAGCACCGACGGTGGCGTCGGGGTCATTCAAATTTCGCCGGATCAACCAGCGACGTGGGTCGTTGGCTCGACGTCTAACCGCCCGGTTCATGTCATAATATTCACCCGCGGCCAAGATTTTATCTTGATTTAGACGCTCGATAAGATCAGTCACGGCAGTGATGATCTTGTTGCCACCCGACATCTTAACCAAAAGGCGGTTGACGACAACTGTTTCTTCTTCTTCCTTCTCTCTTTCTTCTTTGTTTTTAGTATCTTAACAATGCATGATCAAGGAACGTCGAAAGTATCGAGAAATATGAAAACGTGTTTTGACCCGACACACGCACAGAAAACCTACGAATGGGGAAAACATTGCGGTCATTGAAACGATGTGAAGTATTTGAATTAAACTTTTCCTGTTTTCTTCATACAACCAGCGATAACTTGAAGACGGCGGACGGAATAGGCCATATATCGATATGACCTCTTCTACCGGTCCATCAACGATCCGTTCCTCGACGGTTGGACGCAGTAGCGGCGGAGGCCTCAATAGCGGCGGCATTGGGAATAATATGCACGAGTTGGCGGCGTCCATAGCGGACACGCGGAAATCAGCGTTCGTTAATCGATCCGTACATTCTGTCAACGACCAACCATCGCCTGCTCCTGCTGCCAAACCATCCTCGCCTGACATAGCCCGTGTGCACAATTGCATCGGGTATGCAAGGATGTCACTCCAAAGACCTCATACGACCGCACCAGGGTCGAAAGATTACTTTCGTTTCGGGCCGTGGAAACCAATGCCGATGGCGTTCATGCGTTCTCTTGACCATATGGTGGATACTAATCACGACCTCGGAAATTTGATGCGTTTCATTACAGATTGGGTAGTTGGCCGTGGCATCAAGATCGAAGAGTATGAGCACATTTACGATGGTCAGAAACAAGAGAAATGGCAAAGGTTTCTCAACGATGCATTCGGATCTCTCGTCCCGGGCATGATCAGAAATTGGCTAACCGTAGGCTATTGCCCGATAACGTTCCTGCCTGACTCAGAATACGGTTTCAGACCACAGATTCTGGAACTTTCAGAAACCGATCACGAAATACGAGGCAGTCCTGTGGAAACTCTGTTCCGGTATAAGGTACGTATGCGACACGGGAGCGGGACGGGCGGTCAGGTAATTATGGATAACGATGAGGACATAATATCTGGAGTGCTGGGAGCAAAAGAAGGCACGAACTTCCATGACGCCGTACGAACTGCATATGGGCTGGATTCAAAAGACAGAGAACCGGCTGCGCGCGCGATGGATACCTATCTCGAGCCTGAGGCCCGACGCGGGCAACTGTTCAGACCGCGTCCCCGCATTTTCACGAGCGTTTTCGAATCTCCGCCTACTCAGGAACATGGTCCACGATCACGTGTCATCTCCGCCTTGTCCGCCGTTCGAACCGGGGAATTCTTCATGATGAACGCAAAACGAGCAGAGACAGCCAAACGCCGGGCACCGCTGTTCGTGCGGCGCCCAATTCCGCCCCCTGCGAACGATCCTAATCTCCAAATAGGGGCTGCATTAGGAGCTGATGCGGCATCTGAAATCTGTCCTAGCGGCATCACTCGTGCGGACGCGTATCAGGCGGGGATTTCAATCGGACAGCCGCACGGAATAGTTCCCACTGCGTCTCGGGCATGGTCGGCCATACATGAAATTAACGTTCGAAACGGTGCCTTGAATGCCCTCAAACGCGCCGACGAATTCTTGAAAAGAGGGGGCGTCGGAAGCGGTAGCGGCATTCCGGTCCCGGATGGTTTCAGGCCTGATGACGGCGATGGGTTCGGCGGCAGCAGAGAAGGAGGAATAGGCGCGGACGAGAACGCATCTTCACGATTCATCGGTCCACGATCATTCGGAGACGCGCTCGTATTCGATTTGCCGCCTGGGTCGAGCATCGATCGGGCGGCGCCTGCTGATGGTCACGACGACCCGATTCGCGTAATGCAGGATTACGTCGTCAACGCATTGTGTAATGCATTCGGCGTATCCCGTATGTTGTTTGAACATGGTGCTACGAACCGCTCCAAGACTACGGCGAGCGGGGAGAACGATCCAGCGTATAAGGTGTTCCGAAGAAACATCGACCGCATTTCAACGAAGCTACAGCAGGACCTGAACGAGATCTACAGACAAGCATATCTCATTGAGATCGCTTCTATCATTGCGAACCGTCCGTTTAATCCGTCTCCATGGACGCTTCAAATGATGCAGACAGAACGCGAGGAGAAACGTAAATCCTCTATCAAGATACGTAAACAGTCACGCGCTGAAATGTCTGAAAGATTGGCACTCGCAATGCGGAGACGCGCTCTCAATGCACTATTCGCTGAAAGCGAGACGGAAAGAAAGGAATTTTCAGCAGTTGTCGACCGGTACACTGGCGTGTCAGTGGCCAATAGGTATCCATACAAAGTGGATACATCTAACGCGATGAGGTCAGTCTCGCCGGACGGCGCTGTTCCAACAGAAGCGGCGGCGGCGGCGGCGGCCGCCGCGCCATCATCATCATCCTCGTCACCAGGATTAAGCTTTGACGAGGAGGCACTGAGGCGAATAATATGTTCCAAGTCCACAGTCTTTGGGGCGGCGAAGAAGATGACGGGAAATCCCAACACCACGACCAACTCGTTACTGCTTCCAATACCCGGTCGCCCTCCTGAGCAGTCAGCTTCTCGGAACATGAGAAAACTCCTCGTTGGACTCGCGACCGCACTTAGCGCAGCACGAGCCAGTGAAACTGTTGACGCAGCCGCCGGATTTCTCGATGAAATCTTCGGCCGAGGATCTCAGGTGATAGACGTGGAGTCTTTATTGCATACGATCCATACAATCCAAGACGATATCGCGCTCCGTTCCGGTGAGGATCTCGATGATGAAATAATTCCTCCTCCGTCTACATCCGATCGCATCGATGCCTGTCGGATTACCGTGTCCCTTCCCGCACAAAACTCGTTTGCTGGAATTTCATTCGTCGAACGGCTGGGATATCTACGACCGGGTGCTTACAAACGTGTTGTACACGAGGAGTTCGGGCTCCCGCTTTCTGATATGTACGACGAACCGAAGTTGCCAGCAGGGGCAGTCGAGCAGAGTGCAATTCACGCCCGTGGGATGTCCAGGAACATGGCATCACAAAGCCGGCTTACAAGCACTGCTCCGACTGCAAAGAAGGACGACACCCCAAAAATGCCTCTCGTGGATGCCAACAGGGTGAAACGCCAAGTTCCAAATAACAAAGCTGATGACAGCGGTGGGCGTCTAAAGAAGAAAGAAATCGAGAAAAGAAGAAAACGAGGGACGCGTGACAGGCCGTCTGGCCGCGGCGATCTCAAAAGTGGAGAAGAAAAAGGCGTCGGAGAGAAACGCAAACGCCGTGAGCACCAGCGGTCAAGGAACCCTAAGTTACACCAAAATAAAAGTAAGGCGGCGGCGGCAGCAGCAGCAGCAGCAGCAAACGAAGAAGGAACAGATGCGGAATACTCTGGACAGAGCGACCACGATAACTTCAGTGAAAACGACGACAGTGACGCGGAAGAACACAGCAGCGACAGCGAAGGAGGGAGCGCGTCTGATTCAAACCAAGACATTTACCCGCCCGCAATAACTCCGGCGGAAAAGTCTGACCCGTTTTCATCTATGAAACTATTGGCGGCTGCAGCAGCCTCTTCTGACGTGACGGAAAAAGATCAGACAGAAGAAGCACCGGACTTCACAGGTTCTGCACGACGGAGGAGTCACAGCGTCAGCGTGAGCCAAAGTAGCGTTTCAAGTGGGTATCGTACTCCAAATCCGCACGTTGGAAGTGGAATCGGAGGCAGCGGACCGAAACAAACAAACGACGCCCGTGGTGAAGGGTTTGGGTATAAGAAACAGCGGTTGGCTTAAAACAACGTGTTTCGTGAATGTTGTCACCATATGCGTTCTGTTTTAACCACACGACGCGACGTGACAACCAAGAACCGTCGGAGAAAAAGAATCAATTGTCACTTTGTTCCTCAGACTCAGGCCTTCATTTTTATTTTTTTGTTGTACGTTTTGTTTGACATGCCCGTCCACGCAGAGGAATTTGGAAATAAAAAAACGACAACGGCGGGCATCATGGGGTTCGGGATCTTTGGAACCAACAACAACAACAACGGCGAAGGTATAACGAATACCGCAGCTAAAGCGGCAGCAGGAGCCGCCGCAACTGCTGGAGCGGCCAAATTGGCAAATACCGCGCAAAACCCTGAATTTCTGTGGTTTATTTCGGAGCTTCTGGCCTATCCGTTGGTGGGTGACCGAAATCACGCGATCGTGACGTTGCAACAGTTTCTAATCATGTTATTTTTGACCAGCG
The DNA here is from genome assembly GCA_964527265.1 of uncultured Phycisphaeraceae bacterium. Classification (GTDB taxonomy): domain Bacteria; phylum Planctomycetota; class Phycisphaerae; order Phycisphaerales; family Phycisphaeraceae; genus CAZGOM01. The sequence continues at coordinate 18,923 of CAZGOM010000027.1, forward strand.
TTGTACACAGCTTCATCAGCTGGCGCATGGGATCATGGGAACGAACTCGGTACGATGCTATGGTCGCCGCCAAAGAGTTGGAGGCTGAAGAAGCACTCAGAGTGAAATCTCGAACGAGTGCATCTTTACCCACGCCGAGCGTCTCGCGCCGCCAATCGAATGCCGATCAATCAGACGTGCGTGCATAAATAAAAAGACGGCGGTGGGTAGAATGCGGCAGGGAATAGGCTTCTAAACTCCTTCTTGTTTTCTCTTACCTTAGCAGCGGCGTCGAACAGAGCGGATGGTATAAAGTAAAAAACACAAAATAACTTTCCGCGTTTCCTCCCGTTGAACCGTTAGAGCTTTCCCATTTTTCCGCAAATCTTAAAAGGTGGCGGGATGAGACGCGCCGCCGCCGCTGCCGCTGCACTTGCGATCGAATACGATGGAGATACGAAGATGGGATATCAAGATGACGCTGCTGCGAATGCTGTTGATTCTACATCCTCCTCCTCCTCAACAGGATCCACAGAACGGGCATTAACTGTGCGAGCGACCGCGGTTATGGGCGCAGACAACGGGCGTTTCCTTGCACCCAAGAACAAAGAGACGTTCTTCGCGCAATTTGCACAAACGTATCGTTTGCGTACTTCAACACTCAGCTGTGTACTCACGTCACTCCTCCGCCTGAAACAAACACAAAATGCGGCGACCGAACGCATCCTGTTCTCCTGCAGTGATTTTAAACCAAATGAAACTGCATACCTTATCGGATGCGTGGGCCGCCTGATCCGAGCCGTCCATGAAACGTTCACGAACGGAGATTTCGCGCCGTTGCCGCCGCGTGAAGCACACGTTAAGCTGATCGATCCGATTAATGACTCTTTATTTCTGGAAGACGTCAATGGAGGTCGTATCACGATGGCCACGCCGCCGGGTGTTAAGATCGATTTAGGTGCCCTGAATCACGGAGCATGCATCGCGGTGAAAGGAAAAGAAGAAACCCTGAGAGACGAAACAGGACGCGCTGTAGGCGCGCGGATGCTCGTATACGATCTCGTCATGCCTGGGTTCGCACCGGTGCCGCCTATTCAACTCGCCCCGATCGGACCCAAGATCCTGTTTCTGTCCGGGTTACGCGTGTCGGATGACGCGTTTTCAATAAGCTTTCTTGAAAACGCCATATTCCCTCGAAACTCAGAAGAAGAGCGAGCTGTATCCGTGCGCAATGCAGGTATAACCGCGCTCATATGGGCATATGCTGCTCCTGCCGAACACGATGCGAACAACAACGATGTTTCCGCGATCGAGAATTACATCGCTTCCGATCCGAGTGTCGTCCGCGTGGTGATCGCTGGAAATACTTTTTCCATCTCCGGAACGACAAACAAAAAGCCATCCGCGCGCCTCGCCACGATGGCTGCCTTGCGCAGAGCGGATAACGCGATCGCCCGTCTGGCGCGTCGCGTGCGTGTTGATCTCCTCCCTGGATGGATCGATTCCACGGCGCATTTGCCGCGTGCTCCGATCCATCGATTCGCACTGAGTGAATCATCGGCGTGTCACGGCACGTTTTATCCGTGCACGGATCCGGTCTTACTGACAACCAACGGCGCAGTGGCATTGGTGAGCAGCGGAGAACCAGTGCTTGACCTTTTAAGGTACACGACAATCATCAGTCCCACATCGGCAATGGAACAATCCATGCGGCAACGCCTCGTCATCCCGACTGCGCCTGAAACACTCAACATGACCCCGATGACCGACCAACAGACGGATCCATTCGTGTTGACTCAGACGCCACATGTCTATTACGCGGGAAATCAGGAACGTTGCGAAATCCGTAATGTCCGCACGGCGGACGGGAAATCCATTCTCCTTCTATCCGGTGCTTCTTTTGCTGCGACACGTACCGCAATCCTCTGTTCTTTATCTCTGCCAGAACCGTCTGCGATCTCTTTGTTACTGAGCCCATTAGAACACGTGAAATGAAAAACTTTTATTTCCGACCAAGAAGCATATTAGAGAACCGCTAAGTCAAGCGCAAGCGTTTGGGGACAGGTTTCGCGCTACCGGCCGCGCTGTCGCCGGCGCTACCACTGATGCTGCCATCGGCACCGGCAGCGCTGCGTTTGGCACCCGCATATACACTGGCCAGTGGTGCGGGCCAAACGGCGGGTTCGGGCAAACCAGAATACGCCAAACACAGACGCACGAGTTCGCGCGCCATTTGAGATCCGCCAAACTGCTGCAAAGCTGGTACCATTGCGGCAGCGATGAGGGGGCGCAATGCCATTTGTGCTTTGGTTTCGGCCCGCAACCGCGCGGCAATGGGGATAAACTGCGCCGTCATCCACTCTTCGTCGTCGTCAGCGGGCAGCAGATCGGCAGCGGTTTCAGAGGTGAAATTTGTGTCTGCACGCGCCAGCGCATCGGCCGCGACGGCGCCAGTACGGGTTTTTCGTTCGATCGGTTGGGCGGTGAGATCAACCTCCATACCGCGGTCCAGCAGTGCCGTCAGCGTTTGTGGAAGTGCTTCATGCGCAGCCCACATCACCGGGGTGCGGCCGTACAGGTCATATGCGTTAAGCGCATCAGCACATAGGTGCGACACTAACCACGCGCCGCGAACGTCGCGTTCGTTGTGTGTTTGCTCCGTTTCGGACAGCAAAAGGAGCGGACTGGGATATTGGCGCTGTGGATGTGCGTTGGTGTGCCGAAGCAGTGCGGCAGCCAATGGACAGTGTGCATTCGTCACCAATCGCCACGTATAGGCGTTGCCGCAGAGTGTGGCTGCATTGAAAGCGCTCCGCCGATAGCCGTCGGGCCACACCGGACCGCCGATGATGCGGTTGAGTTCGGCAGCGTTACAATCGGGCTGTATGACACGATCGCGTACGACATTCCACAGCACGGCGAATGTTCGTTGACACCGACCGAAGACGGCGCGTACCAACGCCGAGTGTGCATCGACAGCGGCCAATCGCTGCGCCGGCGTCAAACGCAACAGCACCTCCAGTGCAGCAGCGTCAAAATGATAGTTCATCATCGTACACAACGCACAACAGAATGGACCACTGACGCCGTCCACCGCGCGGTCCGGATCATATCGGGCTCCTGCGGCGCTGAAGAGCGGCAGATTGGGCTGTGCCATGAGCAGATGCAGTGCACGCGTTTTAACGTGCACCACGGTTGCGATCGCGTTATGCACCGCAGCAAAGGCCGCGGCGGCTGCAAACTGCAGTACGACACGGCCAGTGCTGGTCACCGCGCCCAGTGCGGAGACGGTGCCACAACCGCAGCGCATGAGCACATCAAACAAACCAAACACATTGGCATCCGTTGCGTCAAACCACAATGCGATACAGAGCCACGCAAAAAGCGGACTGACGAATTCCATGCCCGTTGGAAGTACCAAACGGGCGGCCGTCCATTTCGGCCGCTCAGAACTTGTCCACTGCGTCATGTCCGGCACCGGCGCGATGTGTTTCAAATCCGCTTCGGCTACGCGAAGCTCGGTGATTAGTTCTTCGCAAGCGCCGTTCCACGCCTTGTCATCTTTCCATTTTTGCGGTAGTAGCAACGCTTCAATGCGGGCGGCAGTGACTGCGGCGGCCATTGCACGTCTCCTAACACGCGCACGCACAATACACACGCACAGGGAAGGGCGGAAAAGGAAAACGTTAAAATGGCGGTCACTGACGAGTTGCCAGATTGCAAAGGCGTTGTTTGTGGCGCGAAACGCACAACAAAAACATATTTGACCGGGTGGGTCGTGAACCGCTACGCCAAGCGCAAGCGTTTGGGGGGGAGCGGTTTCGCGATGCCGTCAGCGTTGCCATCGGCTCTGTCACCGGCACTGCTAACGGCACTGGCAGTGGCGTGTTTGGCGCCCGCACAGGCACTGAGCAATGGTGTGGGCCAAACGGCGGGTTCGGGCAAACCGGCATACGTTAAACACAAACCCACGAGTTCGCGCGGCATTTGCGGTCCGCCAAACTGCTGCAGAACGGGTACCACAGCGGCAGCGATGAGAGGGCGCAATGCCATTTGCGCTTTGGTTTCGGCCCGCAACCGCGCGGCAATGGGGATAAACTGCGCCGTCATCAGCTCTTCGTAGTCGTCAGGGGGCAGCAGATCGGCAGCGGTTATGGCGGTGAACTTTGTGGCCGCACGCGCCAGCGCATTAACTGAGACATAGCCAGTACCGGTTTTGCGTTCGAACGCTTGAGCGCACAGATCCACCTCCACACCGCGGTCTAGCAGTGCCGTGAGCGTTCGGGGCAGCGCGTATTTGGCGGCGCACATTATCGGAGTGCGGCCATACTCGTCGTATGCGTTCAGCACATCGGCGCACAGACGCGGCACCAACCACGCGCCGCGGATATCGCGTTCGCTGCGAGTTTGCTGCTCTGCCCACAGCACGTCCAACGGACTGTCACATTCGCGCTGTGGATGTGCGTTGGCGTGACGAAGTAGTGCGGCAGCCAATGGGCAGCGCGCATTCGTGACCAACCGCCAGGCGTGTGCGTCGCCGCGGAAAGCGACTGTCGCAATTGCACTCGGGCAATAGCCGTCATCATGGCTCGGACGACCGCGGAAGATGCGATCCACTTCGGCGGCGTCACAGTCCGGTTGCACCACGCGATCGCGCACGACACTCCACAGCGCGACGAAAGTGCGCGGACACGAATAGAGACCGGCGCGTGCAAAGGCACAGTGCGGTCCAGAGGTAACGGCCAGGCGCTGCGCAGGTGTGAGGCGTAACAGCACCTCAACTGCAGCGTCATCCAACCGATTGTGCATGACTGTACACAATGCACAGCAGAATGGCCCATTGTCATCGTCCGCCACGCGATCACGATCGGTTGCATCGGCGGTGGCGCTGAACAGCGGCAGATTGGGCTGTGCCAAGAGCAGATTCACCGCAAGATTTTTCGTTGGTCCTGTGGATTCGGCCAGGTGATGCGTGACGCCAGCGTAAGCCTCAGCGGCAGCGAATTGCAGTACGACGCGGCCAGTGCTGGTCACTGCACCCAGTGCTTTGTCGCTGTCACAGCCGCAGCGCATGAGCACATGAAACAGACCCGACACATTCTCGTACGTTGCGTCCAGCCACAGCTCAATGGAGAGCCACGCAAAGATCGGATTCACGAATTCCATGCCCTTAAACAGCCCAACACGACCGGCCGCCCATTGCGGCCGCTGATCACCCGTCCATCTCGTCATGTCAGGGAGCAACGCAGCGGCGTCGTGCTTCGAGTCCGCTTCGGCCGCGCGAATGTCAGTGATCAGCTGATTGCATTCGTCGTTCCATGACTTGGAATCTTTCCAGTTCTGCGGTAGCAGCAGCGCTTCGATACGGGTGGCGCTCCACGCTGTCACCGCGGCTGGTATTAACATTGGCCGTTGTGCTGCGGCAGACGTCATCTGTTTGCACGCGGGATGAAATACGAAACGGCGCGTGCCGCACGCGCGCCACGACGCAGGAGCTGTCAGAGATCGTGCCAGTGAGCGCATGCGTCAACGTTTACAGTATGCGAGTGAACACGCACTGTAAGTGTATGTGCGCGTTTGAAGGGAGAAAGAGAGACACACACAGGGACAGAAAGGGTGGGAGCGCGGAACAAACACTCCTAAAAGTCATCATCGAAAGCATTTCCTGCACATAAAGACATCGAGATCTCGTGGTCGCAGAGATCAGGCAAGGGAACCGATCCTCCGATTGCCATAACGCGGTCGTCTTCTCTCTTTTGGGCATCGATCCTCTTCTTCTTCTCTGCCGAGCTAAGCGGCCGCAGCAGGTTCCATTTCGCTACAGCTGCGGCGGAAATCGGCACTGGAAGAGATTCAAGCACTTGGCGCGGAGCTCCATCTGCAGCTTTCATGCGTTTCGGTGCAGGCGAAGGGCAGACATTTCCCTCATCTTCTTGTTTCTTTTCGTCTGCCCCTCTTTCTAACGGAAGCTCATTCGGGAATTTAATCGGTGTTAAAGACGGGGTCTTGAGCAAACGTTTCCGACCGCTGTAAAAGCGCAGCAGCGGTGCCGACTCATCGACTTTAGGCTGTGTGGTAAACTCGACCGCTAATGTGTCGGCAGTGTTATTGATATTAATCCAGCGTGTGCGTGTCGTGTTGTCCGTCAGGCGCTTCAGAAGTGGGTGCTTCATCGTACAGAACTTGACCATCTCGGGTGAGCGGTAAAACATATTGATAAAGTCTGGGGAACCGGCGCGAAGCATTTCACTGTTAACGTGACCATATACAAAAGACAACCCTTTGAGGGTTGGACAGCGCGATAGTCCCGTATACGCCAGACCGTTGCATTCCTCTGATCGGCTCCCGTATTTGCCATAAGGTCGCAGACAGCCCTTGAGGGAGACTGACACTTCAGAATACGTTTTACCTTGTGAGGCGTGTATGGTTCGAGCACAGTCCGGTACGACAGGACAGTATTCCATGACGATTCGGGCCTGGCCTTTGCTCAACGATACCGATTGAGTCCTGATTTGAAACGGCAGAACAGTCGTACGAGGACGGTCGTCCGGTGATGCAGTTATCAGCAACCCGCTGCAGCTGCAGGCACCGGTATCCAAAGAGGATGCAAAACGAAGCTCTTGTGGCGTGTCTGTTACGAACGAAAGGATCGTACCGAGAAGCGCAGCTGGGAAGTCGTGGATGCTCTCCAACGTGGACCGGATCTCATTTCTGAGCTTCAGCATCTCATCATACGCTTTCATCACACCCGTGTCATGGACAAAACAATCACTGTTTCCGTCTTTGCGGTTAATCTTTCCGACAAAACGCATTCGCGCGAGTGAGATGCTCAGACCAGACTGGGATTCGATTCGACGTAGATCGCATACATCGCCTGAAAACGTTTGCGATGCAATCCCCAGGTCTCCCAACATATAATGAAGGAGGGCCGGAGTTCCATTGGCCAGTCCGCCCGGAACGTCTACGTTTCGGACGATGCGCACTGGCATACCTTCTCGAAACATAGCCTTCGAGAAGTCGCGCTTCATGCGACTGTAGTTCAACAGAGACATACAGGCCTTCTCGATCTTTTTTCCGTCTTCGCGTGAAAGGCACAATGTGTATGTGTTACGCGCAAGACGCGAATGAGTAACATCTGGAACATTTCCCAAGCGTTGCCTGCTATCAGAAAGATATGTATAATACGTCCCTCCGAATGCCGAGACTTCGATACTGAACGCGTAGTCCATCGTGAACAGCCTTCCAGGGAAGTAACGAGAAGTAGCCACTTTCATTGAATTGGCGGCGTCAACTGCCTCATTCGTGGCGAATAGTTGCATCGGCGGTCGGCGTTTCCATGAGCGCGCACGATTGTATGCGGCCTGATACAAGGGTTTTCCACCCTGCGGATCGTCAATGCGCTCGATCAACGCATTCTGTTCGGTCTCGTCCAGAGACGCTCCGACACGAAGCTTTCTCAGAATTCCCGCAAAGAATGGATCCCCAGATTGTCTGTGGTTCGTCAGCCAGTTCGCTTTGCTTCTAAACTGCGCGCACCAATGAATGTAAATCGGGGTCTTGGCGGTACCGACTGATGGAAGCTGGCCTGGATCTCCCACGAATAACGGTGTACAACCTCCCATGAATCGTTCGTCGCCACGAACTTTACGAAGTGTGCTTTCTAATAAAATTGCCAGATCCAGGTCCAGCATACCGTATTCGTCGCAGACCAAGATCTCTGCGGTTAGCAGCCTTCCGGCTTTGGTATGTGAGAGCAGATATTCCAATTTCGCGTCATATTGTGTCGGAGTCTTGGCAACGGCCGCCATACGGGTTCGAAGGACGCGGGCAGATAGTATCAACTGTTCAATATCCTGTTCTTGGCTGCGTTTGGCAGACTCTGTGTCACCGATCGATTCCCCTCGAAGTCCAAGCGCTTGATGTATGGTCTGGCCGCGTCCGGGATACATGGAGGCCGCTACGCCACCTTGCGCAAGCACGATGACGGAACGTTCCAGCTCCGCTGCTGAAAATAGGTACTCGCTAACGAGATGAACCGCTCCCCAGCCTCCGATTAATCCGTCAAGCGGAAATTGTCTTCGAATAAGCATCGTAATCAACGATAACTGGCCTGACGTAGCCATCTTGATCAGCATGTCAATCGCGCGCGTCTTTCCGCACCCACCTTCCCCTGTGACCATGAATGGCTCGCGACAAGCAATAGCCCAAAGCATCGTGATCTGATCATTATCCATGATATTGGTTGAAACCCACGGGGGAAGGGGCTCGTGGCGCCGATTGAACTCTTCGGCGACCTTTGCGAACTCGTCGGAACTTAAGTTCAATTCAGAAACGGCGATCCCATCCAACGCAGACACGACTGACATAACTGGTGGAGCTGCGGAATCCGTATTTCTGGCCGTCATAGCATGTAGGGTCGCATGAACGCTTAGATCGGATACTGCTTCAGTTCGAGTTTCCGCTGCCGCCACTGTTGTACGCGTCGTGGAGGGCACGAGCGCACGTTGTTGTTGTTGTTGTTGCACATTGGCTGCAGTTTGAGACGGAGAAGATATCGATATGGGAACAGCAGCCCTCGCGGCTGTCATGATGCGCGACCGGCGCCGGGCATCTGCGTCCATTTCGAAATTCACGTCTACGACATCGAAAGCTCCTTCTCTCCGTTTCGGAATGGCGGGAGACGACGACGGCGGCGGAACATCACCAGGTGATGCAATGACAGCGGCTGCAGCCGCGGTAGCTGCTTTGGGGCGAGGCGGAGGGGGTCTTGCCTGGAACTGATTCTGCCTTAACATGCCTCGCAGGGTTCTCGAACACTTCTTCTTTATAGCCACTTTTTCCTCGCTCCTTGACACACGCAAAAAAGAAGTCAGTGTCATTATCCAGCCGCGCCGATCATGATTCTAAAGAATGAGAGAATGCAGGCAGCGGACGAAAACGAATTGCATTCCGCCGAAACCGCGGCAAGAGCGGGAAAAAGTTCGGAAGAGAAGCTACCGAATGTCTCAGCGGTATCGACACCGGCCACTGTTGCCGCGCCGACACTGCCTTCGTTGTCATCAACTCTCCCGACCATAGCGTCAGTCCCACCGGCACAGACGGGTCGACGAGACCATCGCCATAACACTTCCGCTACCCTATCTGTCGCCGCCGAAGACGACGAAAACGACGAAGAACGAACGACGGCCGGGCGGCGGATTAAGGGCAGTATAAACACATCGGAACTCGATGATGATCGGACGAGTCTCAAGCCGTCGCGTCGCACTCATCCTGCAGACAACACTGCAGGTTGTGGGTATGTCATAAGCTGCTGTGGATTGCCATGTTGCCGGTTCTGTTTCTGTCACGATGGCACATGCTGTCAATATCCTCGTCGTGGATGGGGAGTACGTCGCTTCTGTTGCCTTAACGCCAAATCTGTGTGCTGTAAGACGATAGACTGCGAACTTACTCGCAGCACGCGCTGTTGTTTGATGGGATTTCTCTGCTTTCTCGTCGTCACTTCGATCGTATTGGCTGCGTTATCGGTTCTGATCGCGCGCGGACTCATCCAACAAACACACGGGGTGACATACCTCGTCTGCGCAGCTGCCACGGCGCCTACGGATCCGTGGTATATCGATATGAATGTACCATCGGCCGTGCCGACCAACCGTTTCGTTCAAATTTCCGGATGGGACGCGCACCCGGTTATCCGTGAAACATTGGTGAAGGTGACCGTAGGCAACGCCGCGCTCGCAAAGTTCCGCATGCAGTTCCCTGTGGACGCATCGTACGGAGTTTCGCTGGCCTCGATGCCTCTGGCGATTGCATCGCCTGCACAGGCCGTGTGGCAACTTTCCCGGAACGCGACGCAGTTTCTCGATCCGGATTTCGTTGTCAGTAATCCTCTCTGCTCGCGCGGAGTCGTGGCAATAGTGATCTCCGCGGATCGAGCCGAGGAAGAAGCTTCATTATGGGGCGATGTTCTTGCTCGCGCCACGCCTGATCAAACTCTGACTTTAACCTTTTAGGCGCGGCGTGATATGACAACTTTATATATAAAACCTGAACCTCTCCTGTTCTCCTCTCAGCTGTGTCTCATTCCTTGCTCTGTCCTGTTTAATCTCACAGACGCCTTCTTTATTCTCTTTTTCAGAAAAACGATGAGTACTGAAAAAGACGACGTGGAATCGTCTGCCAAAATTGCGGCCGAAATCGCTGGCGTTGCCGGGGCGCTGAATTCCGATAACGACGTCGTCGCAGCAATTGGCGACAGCCAGAAACGGGAAGAGAATTTCGGCAAGGTGCCATGTCCATACTGCGAAAAGCCAATCTCATCCGGACCGGCGGGTACTTCTCATATCGGTTCGTGTGGAAGCAAAAAAATTGAATCTCAAGCCAAGAAACTGTCGGAGTTGATGCCGAAGACTTCCCCGGAAACAGCCATAGAGCTTGTCCGCACTAATGTCGAAGGCCTTGCTGCTGTTGCTGTGCCACCGTCCGAAACAGCGTCGGCGGCAGCAGCAGCAGCAACAGCGGCAACGATCGGCGGTGGCAACAGCCGCAATGTCGGGTTCTCCGAGGCCGGAGAAATCATTCTCGTCCAACCGGAACACGCTCTTGGAGTGGCCGCCGCTGTTTCCGCTACTGCTTCAGATTCTATCGACGACGATGATGATGACGATAATGGCGAAAATGGCCATTCGTGGCCATCACGGGCAGAAGGCATCGCAATCGGCGAGAAGTGCCGCCCCTTCCCTTCACACGATATCAATAAAGCCGATGATTGGTACCTGCTTCGAACGATGATCACAGTCGCTGTGCTGATCGCATCGTTTATCGGAACTTATGTTGGCTCGAGGAAATTCATCTTTGGCGTCTCATATTGGCCGGCGCCTGAGTTCGACATCGCATCGCTTCGAGTTTCCGATCGGTCCTCAATCAAAATCGGCGGCCTGGGAATTTTCATCGCTTTACTTCAGACGTTCAGTATCTTCCTCTGGGGTTTACCGCCGTGTCATTCCCGTCGTATACGTCGCAAAAACTCCAAGATTGTTGCATTCGCTATCGGTGCCGGGTATCACGTAAAGGAGGCGGTAATCGATGCATTGTCGGCGGCAGTTGCCCTTCCCCTGATACTCGCCCTCTGTGGAAATCACGATTCGTTGCTGCTCATGATGACGGGCATCAGCGCACTGACATGGAACGTGTTTCGATCATCCGCGCGATACTTTTGTAGCCGGGCACGTCAACCATCGAACACCGAGTTTTTGCAATATTACGTCTCGACGAGGCGCAGAAACGGACTCTGGTTGCTTGCGATATCGACGGCCATCATGATTTGCGTGTACCTGGCCGTCGTGACGCGACAATACGGACTTTCGTATGGCGACGGCGCATCGGACAATTATGTGGCGGTGGTGGTCGGATCATTTTCTATGCTTTGCGACATCTCGCGTTCGTTGCTGTGTCTCTTTTGTATCTTACAGGAAACAAGAAACGGCGTTTCGCATTTCGTAGTAGACAGCGCACTTGTGATGTTACAACTGAGTCTCGTCATCCTGGCTTGCGCGTTCTATTAACTTTCCTCTCGTCCGCTCTTTTTTTTGACGCAACTCGCAACCTCATCGTCAATAAAAGTCGTCGTCGAAAAGTTAATTTTTTCTATCTTAATTCCGTCCTCTTGGTCGCCACTCATGCGTGTTGCCTTTGCTACCTCTGATGTCATCGGATAGGAAATGGCTTCGAAATGCGGCGACGACGAGATCGCGGCGCGACTCTCTTACCAGTTCCATAAGACTCCGTTGCAAGTTCAGGACGTCGCGGAACCGATGGTCCAAACTGAATCGGTACAGTCGCCTCGTCATATACCTCCTCGTCCTCCTACACCCACCATTTCTGGCGTGAACTCAAATTCATCAGACAGCAATTTACCATTCGTTGAATCGTTGGTGATGCTAAACCCGCTGGCCCCAACACTTACGAATGTGCCGCCAAGCACTTCTATGAAGCCGAAACAGGGCACGTTGGACGCACTGGTGCGACAGCCACGGACCACTTCGGCCGACGTGCTATCGTTTTGCAGATCCGAACGCGTGAGCTTATCATCCGAGCAATTTCTGGAGTTTCTGTTGCGCAAGGAGAATTCTCCATTTGCAGGTAAACTCGATTTCAAGTCTTCAAAGGAACAAGAAGAAACCTGCCAGGAAACAGACCAAGACACATATCTTCTTCTTTCCGAATCGATATTAAAGTTCGACGGGTTTGCAATAACGGATACCATGGTGTTGGCGGCATGCCGTGAAAAGCTCACGACGACAGGAAAATTGCTTTCTCGCCTGTCAAAAGCACAAACCCGCGCATTACGTCAGACGTTGGCACAAGAACATGGACAGCAGCAGCAGCAGCAGCAGCCACAACAAGAACAACTGCCTGAACTAAAAACCTCAGAATGCAAGGAAAGTGATCGCAAGAAGCACTTGAGGATTTCAGAGGAAACACTCTCTCACGAACTCCTCCGGTCGCGGAGGAAAGACACCTACACTAACCTTGGAACTCGGAACCGAGATAACCTCGATCCCACACAAAAACAAAAGGGGTGCTTCACGCGGATGAAACGAACGTACGCGGCCCAGAACGGCGATGTGATTGGAACGTGTATAATCCTTTGAGAGACAGAGTTCTCATCAAACCTCAGGTTCGAATAGCTCGAGGAAAAAATGTTCTTTTTAAACAAGTCTGTTCTATGTATGTTTCTGTTTGCGCGTTCCGTGATAAGGCGGCACCGAATTAACACCTCGTTGTTTCTGCGCATCAAAAAAACTTCTTACGTTCCCCAATGACACTCGAGTGCCCACCCGGCGGGTGGGTCCCCGGTCCGGATCCGGCCCATGCTGGTTCGTGGGCAATGAATCACGAAAGCGGTGGCTCGTCTCCGTCGGTGCCGAATTTGGATACTGATATTTCTACTCAGTTCCTTCGGGACCTGGTAGGACCATCATCTCCATTTACAGCCTGCCCTGGTGCAGGTTCTGTGGACACGAAGTCGGCGGCGAGTCCGAAATCACCGACTCCTACGCAGTATCCTCTGCAGATGCAATCGTCGGCAATGGGATCTTCCACGCCACAAACTCCAGTTCTCACACCATACCTCGGAAATGTGACCATTCCCGCGACCCGACCTCTCACCCCGAACCCGCTCGACGATACGACCGCACCGATGTGTGACGATCTCAACTCTGTTCGTTCCGCGGCGGGAAGCTCCGACGCTACTGCCGTTGTGGCGCGGGGCCCGGACGCATCGTTTCCCGTCTCTGATAACACACGGGCCCGTTCCGACTTTTCCGTCGTCGGTTCCTTTTTGGAGTTCGATGAGGAAGTACCAGAAGAACCAACCGGGGTGGTTGGCGGCCATGCGCCCGCTGCCGGTGCGTCTCATCCTTCTGTGGCGGCCAAGGTCGCCCCTTCACTCCTCCCTCCTACTTTGGCATTCCGCACGGCGTTGGCGGCGGTTCGTGTCTCTGTGAATCCCCCTAGCAGTCGGAATGAAAGCGCTCAGCAGGTGAGCGACAGACTGACTTCGAAATCATGGACGGCAGATGATGTTTTGCGGAGACGTTCTGAACATCTGATCCCCCGACAGGATCCGTTCATTGCTGCCGCTGCTGTTTCCGTCCACGCAACTCCGCATACCGAAGTCAAGTGTTCGGCTGCCGCGTCTTCGGGTGACGGAATGCGTCTGACCCTTGAAGTGGCAGCGGCAGCGGCTGCGGCTTCGTCAATGATGTCGCGCCCGACCACGGCTGCGGCTGCGGCTGCGCCTCTGGCTCCGGCAGCGGCTCCGGCAAAGGCTGCGGCACCGGCTGCCGCTTCATCTGCTACGGCCAATACTCGGACAGACTTTCAGGCCTTCATGGAGCATGCCCGAAACTCGTTTGAAACCTCGATCGAGTCCGGGATCTATAAGCTGGCGGACGCTATGCACGTATATATCGCGGAGAAGGAAAACGACTTCGAATGTAACGCCGAAATCGGACTTTTCGATTCTTTGGTGACAGCGTTCGCAGTGACCGTTCTTCACCTCACAGAAAAATGTCGGTATTCTTTCCGCGCAGATGGCGTCAAAACAAACGTGCGTGATATCAGCAAGGACTTTGGTTTCTTGATGAAGATACTGCGGGAGATTCAGTCTCCTTACGGTCGCATCCGGGTCGTTTTGGATGCAGTCAATTGTATCTGCGTTAAGGTCAAATCCGCTGCGCCCGATGCGAAGAGTGAGTCCGTCGTGGATTGCGCTAGCTATCGGATGGTTTGGATGTTTTGGGTGGGATGCTGTGTTATCGACTTCGCGTGCTTCGACGAGAAGTACCCGATGGACATGAACCGTTTTTCATCCGAGGTTTGCAACTTCCGTTATTTTCTCGTAAAGGATCATGAGCGAGCTGCCGAGAAGATCTCCGCGGAAATGAATTCAAAGGAGCCGAAAATCGCACGTTCTGGTTATGAATTTCATTCAAACTCGACGAAAGATTCCGCCCGTGTGTTCTTGGCGAAAATCGCACAGGAATGCAAGGACCGATTCCAACGTGCGACGTAGGTCGGAATAACCCAAAACTCCACCATTTTCCTTCCTCATCCTCTCTCTCTCTCGTCGTCTTTGCGCGTTGTTCTAAAACGTGTATCGCCTCGCGTACAGCTCTTTTTTCTTTGACATCTTTAAAAAAGTTCGAACCGAACAATAGAGAGAGGGAGAGCGATGGAGAAAAAAGATGGAGAAGAGATTACGATGGGGTAATAGTAAAGTGTTAAGAGGCAAACCTTTTAGCGTTCCCTGTGAAGTTTGGTTTCGAGTACTTTGCGCAATGTCAAAATCTCATCCGGCAGGCGCGTTAATTCAGCTCGATCTGGATGGCTGCTGATCAGCATCGCGTCTTGAATCTTCCATTTGCCTCTGAACGTTTCAGATGCCTGAATAGTTGTCAGCATGAGCTGCAACATAGCTTTATCGCGTTCGCTCACCCCGTAGATTGTGTTACTTGACGATGCCAGCGTGACGCACAGCCGATACTGCAAACGCAGATAGTCGCGCAGATGGTCATATCCTGTTTTAAGTTCAAAAATGGTGACTTCATTCTTTGGACACCCGCGCTTATAACAGACAAGATCGATTTCGGTTGCCCAATGTCCGATGTGCACGCCAACATCGACGTCCAGGGGTATATATCCATTGTTGTTCAAGAGCTGACATACCGCTTTAACCTGAGGATGGACCTTCGTCCCAACACGTTTTTTTCCTTCTTTCTTTGTTCGGCCCCGAGCCCCCTTGTTACCTTTTCGGGAACTCCCATTGGGAAACATCCCAACCTTTACCATTCGTGATATTTGGCGATGGATGTATTTGCCTTTCCGAAACCCACGAAGTCCTTTCTGGTAACCGTTGATCGCTCCCATCTCCGAATCCGAAACGCGCTCGACCGCTATGACGGGCTGCACAGGCGGACAGATCGGTCTTATCGTAATCGCATTGTTCGGTTGGAACACCGGTAGAGGAAGCAACAGCCGCCGCTTCATGAACGTGGCCACGCCCGCCTTTCGTTCGCCTCCGACGTGAAATGCTTTGTAGCCGCCAATTCGTTTCAGAACGACTTTACCTTTCGCCTCGTATTCGCGCTCTTTCGCCTCGCGCCTGGCTCGACTCGCGTTGGCAGAGGCCGTCCGTCGCGCGGCCTGTGCGGTTTCCCGCGAGACGGGGATGACAGGCGAATAAGCTATACTCGACATTTTTTCCTTTTTTTTCCTTGGTATTTATATCTTCTCGATTGATGGGGTTTGTTGAACGAGAGGGGGTAGAGAATGATATAAAGTACCACAACGGAATTTTTGCGTCGACGAATTAGAACGAAATAAGTTTACGCGACTCATCGTTTTCGGCGGGGGCGTTGAGATTGTTATTGTTGTCTGGAATGGCGAGCAGTAGCAGGGTGAGGAAGAAGGCGATTACAAACGCATAAGAAATAATCGTCCAGTTCGCGAGAGACGGTAGGATAGTCGCGCAAAACATGGAAAGAAACCTCTCCGAGAATTCGTGCAGTTTTCTGCAGTCTACGAAGTCACGCGTCGCATTCACAAGAACTTCGACGTGTGATACGTTACCGATAAGATCGTGTGAGATGAGACGTGCGGATTCTGGAACGAAAGGGTTTGAGTTTGTAACGTTCTCGAGTTGGACCAATCGTAGGCGCGCATCTTCTGCCTGGTGGTAGACGTCGTCTATGTTCGCGTTCACCGGGCCCCCCGTTGGCGTGGAACATTGGATATAAAACGTCATCACGTCATCGGGATCGTACGTGGCCGAAATATTACCGCCGTGTGCGAATATGTTGATATAATCGTATGGTTCGTAACACAGATCCGAGGCCATCGTCGCCAGGGCGAATGAACCTAAGGCGACGATTGTTACGACCAGCGTGAGCAAAAGAGTCACGCTCGTGATCCATCCGATGCAACACCGTTGCGGCGTGTAGGGCAAACAACAACTGTCGCGCTCGCCTCTCTGAATGACCGTTCCTTGTTTCTCTGCCGTTGTGGTATTACGATAGATGCTTACTCCGGCGACGGAGATGAACATAAACGCCCATGTCCCTAGAAACATCGCGATGTACTTGACGCCCGTCTTAATCTGATCCCTCCCTTCGGCTGTGTATGTCGAGAGATCATAATCTTTCGCTATCTGATCGACGACATCACCGGCAACGACGGCGGTTGCGTTGATCGTTTCTACGATTCCTCCGATCTCAGTCGACGCGTTCTGATTGAAAGCAAAAATACCCGAATCGCGCCAAGCGACTGCCAACGCCAATGAAGCTGTCACATTTCCTTCCAGCGCCCTGACCGTAGCGATGCCACTGTTAAAGTAGTCTTGGATGTCATCAACAATGTCAATCATATCATCACCAGACCGCGGGAGTGTATGCACGATCGTCACGGAATAATATATGAATAGGGCGATTGCAGCACACCACATAATCCAAATCCAAATGCTGATGAAACCGATCTCTCGTTTAGCCGATTTTACATCCGCCATTGTAGTGGTATCCACATCGACGTTTTGCGCTCGGCTACGTTCGTTTGCACGACGTTCACAACGACAACACCTGGCACAGCATGTGATTGAAAACGTTGCCGCCGCAAGACCCGTCAATGAAATTATTACGACGACGAAAAACCATATCGACGGCCACGCCGCCGAAATCGCCCAAGTCGCGGGGTCGTCGTATGCACCCACTGGAGATGGATTTCGCCAGGCGCCGAACGACTCGTCATCGGAATATTTATATACGAGTCTGTGGTCTGCGCGATGAAGTTCTTTTGGCCAGAAAAAACTCGTCTCGTAGTGCACGTGCTCGACCATCTCACTTTTTATTCGGTGCGGATGAGAAGAAACCCGTTGAATTGTGGTGAAATGAGATGAATGTTTTCTTAAATTCAAAAAGAAAAAAATAGAGAAAAAAGGAACGTAACGTTACACAGCAACTCCACTGAGACGAGCGATCTCTCCCATTTGTGCGAGAGGAGAACGTGTCCCGGAACGATAATCGGGAGAAAGAGTCCAGAGAGACCAGTACGCGAGTCCAATCATCAACGTCATGACCGAATCGTCTGTGTCGGGTTTACCACTAATGATCGTCGTGCGACGTGTACCATTCGGGGAGTTTTTTTCTTCGACGGTGACTTTCATGTGATCAAAATCATCAGCTAGGATGTCTTTGACGCGTTCAACAGAGTCATTTGTTGTGACCATGTTCTTTGCAAAATGGATGCGCTGTTCCGATATGATTCGGGAGAGATGCCCGTACCCGAGGAGTTTGGAGTTGTTATCAGTCATCAAGTAGCTTCCCATCGAACCGTCTTTGCGTTTATGATGTAAGGCTGTGATCGGACCAAAGGTCGAAATGTACCGATCCAACGTGCCGGCGGCAACGGCGCTGAGATTATTTTCCGCTATGAAGACAAAGTGCGAGTTCTTCAAGCGTGCGTCTAAACGGAGACGACGGAAGAACTCCTTGACGTGCCTTTCTTCTTCGAGACTTTTAGATGCACCCTGAAAGTCTACGCGTCGCGAAAGGTAAAAAACAAGAGCCGTCAGAAACTCACTCCGAAAGGCGCAAAGAGAGAAAGAAACATCGGTCCAAACAGACATACCCTTTAAACTGATCGCGGTCATACCAACTACCTAGCATTTTTTCATATGATACATACACATGCAAGCATGGAAAGAAACGGAAAACCACAAACGAGGTCAGAACACGAGGGAGAGAGAGAGAGAGAGAGAGAGATGTCATCCGCGGCCGCATCTTCATCAGCTGCGGCGTCGGCGTCGGCGTCGCATGGAGGCGGTAGCAACAGCAATGGCATCATATTTTCGCTCGTCGATATGGCGGAACGCCGTCAAAATCTTCAGAATGCGGAGGACGCCAAACGCGAGGCGCAAGTCGCAAAGACGGTCTCCAAGATCCCACTCCGCATCCCGGAGGTTGCCGCGCATTCGTCAGGCACGCGCGACGTGCTGGCTCGCGCATTCGGAATCGACGAGGTCGCACGGCGTGGATTGTTTGAGTACATATGTCGCGTGTACGAGGTGGCATTCCCGTTCTTCAGGAACGTCACAGCAAATCGCAACGACAATTATCATTCGTACATGCTGACCGAGTTGGAGAACGTCGATCCGTGTTTACGCGCGGTGTTTGAGCTCGACGTTATTTTGGTCGGCCTGTCGGTGATCGGCGGAATACCGACGGCGCGTGACACAATTCGCAATCGTTGTGATCATGAGGATTTCGAGCAGTTCATGTCCATCATATGGCAGTGTGTAAATGTTTCTCAGCGCGGTCACGACATTCAAGACTTTGACGAACGCGTCAAAAACGCCAAACCAACATTCGGCAACAACGTGTTCGATTTTGTAACTGTCATGCGCAGCTGCTACGGCGGCGCGTTCATACCACTAAATGCGCCGAATCAGAAATCGTTATCGACTCCTGAGTCTGAGATTGGTCCGCGCGAGATGCGTTCAGGGCAGCCTCTGCCGTAGAACTCAGAGATTTCTGATTTTGGTTCTGGTTCTGGTTCAGTTTCTCTTTAAAGGCCCGTGTCGCCACGTCTGTACGTACGCGAGACTCCAGCGAGTTGCCTTGCGCCCAAACGAAGGCGGTAAGTGCCAATCGTGACCCGCCGCCGCCTGTTGGGTCGCAGGCAATGTACACATAAGTTCCGCCTTTGGCATACACGTCCTGCTCCGGTCTCTTCAACATGGCTGCGATGTCTGATCGCTCGAATGCGACATCTGCCCGTCCTGGAATCAGACCGAGAGTTTCAGCCTTGAATTGCTCGTCGGACATCAGCGCCTTCTGAATGTCCTGACGGTCGGGCGGCTTCCAGTCTGGAAGTTCGTCGCCCTTGTGTGGACAGGTGAGGGCCTTCCCGATTTCAACACATTCCTGACACGCCAACCCGATCGGTATCGTTCTGAATACATTCGATCCGTCCTTTTTCTTTTTTGTTAACAGCGCAGAATAATAATTTCCATCACTCGCGGGCGTAGAAATACCGATCACAACAGTGTTCTTAACACCGAGCAGTGGGGCAATGATCTTTCCAACCACAGGTGCTGGGATGAATGCGGCCTCCTCGAGCACACAGATATCCGCAGTCTCTCCGCGAAGACCTGATAAAACATACACAGACACACGCGCGTAAACACAATCCAGCAAACACGAGAGCGAGATATGCAAACATATATATTTAGTCGACCCCAGACCCCAGTACACGAACACGGCGGCCAAATGTTAAAACTGCTTCTGTTTCTCGCTCCGGCACTCTCCGTTCATTCCTCCTCGTCTCCTTTTTTTTCTGAACTCAAACACACGCAGAAAGCAGAGAAACACCCCAGCAGAGACACAGAGAGAGAGAGAGAGAGAAAAAAGGGGATTTTATCCTTTCTTTACCATTCGAAAAGTTCGCGAGAGGGAGGGTAGAGGCGCGCAGATGAGAAGAGTGGGTAAACTTCTGGCATGCTCGTTGCGGGGTCTTCCATGCGATTAGCAAACGACTCGGCAATCTCTGCGATAGTCTCGCCCCAAGGGGCTCGCGTTGAGAGGAAATCAATCCGTTCTTTCTCCTCAGCCGTCAATATGATCCCTGATAACGGAGGCCCGATAGTGGCATCTCCTGCTCCTCCGACACCGCCATCGGCAACAGAAATATGGTCAGACTGGGAAATTGACGGATCAGCGGCAGAGGCACCCGCCGCGGCGGCAACATTCGATTGTTGTTGTTCAGACTGACGCCGTCTTTTCTTGGGCGGTTCGATTCCGACTCTGCTTTCTTTATCCGCTGCAGCCGCTGCCTTTGCGGATGCGGCGGCGATCTCATCGCCTTCGACCAGAAGTTGTTTGATGGATGTAATATGCGTCGAGAGTTTGTAATTTAACCCTAACAACTCTGCTGGCCGGGATATGTCGGCACGAGAACACAGACACCATTGTTGGACGTCACATTGGAAGAGTGCATGATTCGCACCTGTCCGCATAGCGTATAAAATAACGTACAGAAACGTGCTGATCATATCGAAACGGTTTTGTTCCAATGAATAGACTCCAGACGTGATGACGACGCGCCACATTTCTTTGCATTTGTTGTGGAGGTATAATCGTTCTTTTGCAGTCAGATGTACGTGCTCGTGTTCTGGGTACGGTGCGTTGAAAACCTTTTCGATGATCATGTTAATCTCCGCAATTCCGTGATGTGGATCTTTTCGGTTCTGTGTCAGATCGCGAGGAAGACGTCCCTTTTGTATCTCAAACAGACTCTCGTGGCGTTTGTTTTGTTTATCGCTCACCAACATGAGTTGTTTGCGCACCTCGTTGCGGCGCGGAAGGGGCTTTCGAAGCTTTGCTTCCCGTTCCTTTTCAGCTACGCGTTTGCGTTTGAGTTCCGCGGCGTTATTTCTGACTTTCTTCTCGGCCTCCTGATTCATCAATTTCGTTTTCTTTTGAACGGATTGTGCGATTTGACGCGCGGTCGTCGTTTCGTGCAGAACAGAGGAGGAATTTTTTACGTTGATTGATTTCGCCGTCTTTTGCACCCGGGTAGATTTCACTGCGTGAGTGGAATTATTATCCATTTCCGTTGTCGGACCGAGGTCATCTTCGCCGTCGACGAGGACCGATGGTCGCGGTATAGCCCGTTTCGCTTCCTCGGGCAGATTGGAGCGTAGAAGTTCCAGTAATGCGAGATCTCGGTCATCTGCACCGGTCGTGCCGTCACCGAGGAAATGTGCACGCAGTGCCTTCTCGTCCGCGGCAAGTTTCACCTCGTGCGCCTTTCTTTCGGCCGCAATGTCCGCCTCGAGGATTGCCTGCCTGCGGCTGATTTGCCTTTTCCGTTCGGGATCGTTATTTCGATCTTCGTACTCAGGAGCGGGATCATGATACTGCCACGAAAGAGTCGTGAACGGGCATGTAGCCAAGCTACCGCCGGAGTTCCTCACGTATGCGGTACATCGTTCTTCACCGCATAGGTGTGGGATCATGGCCGTCACACAGACGTATACGTATTCCACACCTTCGATGAGACCCCGCTTCATCGGGACTGGGATGTAGCAATTTGACGTGCAAAGATGTCCAGCCGAAATACCTAATCCCATCGGTACGAATTCGAGTTCCGACTCGCATGTTACATTACCGACTTTTGCTGTCATCGCATTGCGGCGGCGGGCGGCAACACGGGTCTCAACCTTTTCGTGGTAATCCAACAGTAGACTGACGACATGGTACATCTCACGTAAATGAACCGGGAACTCTGACCTGTTTATGTAAGAGAGATCGTCTGCATCTCCATCACCCATCTTTCCTGAACCAGCTTAACTTCTCCTGTTCTTTGTTCTCCTGTGCGATAATAACACCAAAACAACAAAGTAGTATTCATATTAGATCAAGTAACAGTATCATCTTACATTGAACACTTAACAGCAAAAAAGCATTTATTCGATAACTGAACGATAACAAAACTATCTTCGTTCCGTTCCTCTCGTGTTCAGGCAAAAACACATGAAAGTGCCCGTGGTGCGATACATTATGAGACGCAAGGGTATCGGAACAGCTGCGTCGCTGGCGCTATTGTGTGTGCTATCATCATTGTGTGCGACGACAACAACGGCACAGGTCACCGTCACAAGTCAAAGGCTGACGTATCGGCGCGTTGACGGAGCATGGGCCAGAGGTGATCTGGCTCTTTTCGAGGCGGAATTCAGCGAAACCCTAAGGTTTTCAGGCGGGAGCTCGATCACGGGTCAACAAACTCTGAAAGATTTGAATCGCACCAGCGTAACGCCAAACTCAGATCCAGATAAGCCTCCGGTTTATGGCCCCCATCTGTCGTACGTAGGAGGTTCAGTTGCATTGAATTGCACACGCCCTGATGGAACCTCGGTGTTGTTCGGGTCTGTGGCGTCCACATCATCGTACGATTTCCCTTCGGGTTTGGTTATGCTCCCTCCATCTTCCGAACCACTTCAGTCCGGCATGAAGGTGTTCGGCGGACTACCAATTCAATACAGCACGGCCGCCGTGGGACCCGTCCGCGAGAACGCCATTGCGGCCGTGTTGTTTCTCAACGGAACGGTTCTCTACGACCGAGATGGACGGGGCAGGCGCGAGGTCCCGTTCTCGAACAAAAACACATCGCTTGAGATATTCAAGACTTGGCAATGCCGCCTTATCGTTGGTGTGACTGACACAGGCGTGAATTCGGATTCGATCGTTGTCACCGCCGCGGAATCCGGAGTGCAATTGAAAGACAATAAAACCGGGATTTTCACGGCGACGAATGCGGTGTGTACGGACGAGAGCTTAACGCGGGCCCTTAAGATATGGACGATTCTGAATAACGCCACCTGGCATTCCAAACAACAGGAATCTCTGGGATTGCAAATCGCAGGGGGTGCGTTGTCCGCGTCCGAGGCCATGACCGGTTGTAAGGTCGAGGCGGACGATTCCCTGGTACTGCAGGATGCCATCGTAAAGATCGGGGTGCCAGATTCAACTTCGAGTTCTACGCATCCGGAACGCTACGTTAATCTATGTCCATATGCTCCAGGCACGATGGACTATGCGACCTCTCCATGTTGTAACATGGCACTCGCAAATTCCATGTGCTGTACACAAGCTGCAAACGCGACAGCTCACGTTCAGACGATCTCAGATTACATGGGCATCCTATCATCGTCTGATGCTGACACGATTAAACGGAAAAAGTTGGCGTTGAACGACTATGCCGCCGCGCGTGACGCCTTTCGTCTGTCGGCCGACCGTCCTGCATTTGAAGGCAGCTCCGCTTGGTCGGTCATCAAATCGATAGAGGAAGACTGCTGGGATCGCATTTTCACCCAGACCTGTCAGATCGACAGCGATTGCCGGTATAGTTCGTTCTGCGACGCCAAGATCAACGGCGTGGGAACTGGAGTTTGCGCGGTGAACTGGGATACCATTGAATTTCACCTTGCTGTGTGTTATTTGGACCGTTCTCCGCCGATCACACGCGGAATATTGCTTTCAAAACTGTCGGTCGACTCGTCGAGAACGGCGGACATCGTTTCGGCCACTGCATCCGCATTGTATCTGTACGCGTCACAGGAAGATTGCATTGGGCCAACTTCAGAAGCGTTCCGCAAGAAGAAAGTTGTGACATATGACGATTACGGAACCTTGGTATCCTCATACACGGCCGGAAACCAGACCGGTTGCACTCTGGATCATACGTGCAACTGGAACTCCGCACTTAACGCAACGGAATGTGTGAGAGGAGGTTCCGCCATATGTGGTGTAAGCACGGGACTGGGACATTACGTCAATCGCCGCGTCGAAGGAAGATGTGTCGCCACGGAACTGTACGACGCGAACGTGCTGGGCAGCAATTCACAATTGGCGTGTAACTCTATCGGTGGGTCGATGTTGTTTCTGGACGGTAACACCGCAGTGAGACAATGCGTACTGAATGTCACGAGTGCAACGGCGTGTTCGTTGTTGACCTCAGGACCTGGGGTATCAGTCGTATCTCCCTTCTGCGCTCCGTATTTCGCGGATGTCGCTGCTCGCTCGGCGCTGGTTGCTAATGAATTGGGTAATACGTGGTCGAAGCCATACCCGATTTACAGCTCGGTTTACGCAATGTGCACGAATCCGACCGCCCAGCGAGCATCTGATTATGTGAACACTTCGAGCTGGGGCCCGTTCTGTTACAGTCTTCCCGGTACGTTCAATCGGGCGAATTGTACGACACTTGCCCAGTCGTTACCGCTCGGTATGGTCACGTTCGACAATATGAAAAACCAAACATACTGGGTTGAATCGGAAGGTGTGTGTGTCTCGTTCATCGGCGGGCCATCCGGTCCACAGGATGTCATCAGCCTTCACGCGTATGCCGAGATGAACACTACGTTCTGCGCAGTTTACTCCAACTATTCCAACACTGGCACGCCATTCCAATTCCATCGACCGGTCCGTTGGCAGAATGGAGAATACGACACAGAGGCCGACTGTGCGCAAGGGCTGTGTCAGAACCCTGCATTGGCATTTAGTGGGGTCACTCGTGCTGTATGCGAAGCTTCGAGTACACAATGCACGGAACGTTGCTCGGGCTGCCGTAGTGCACTGGGCAAGACCGCCGGATTCCTCTCCGAGCGTTTGCGTCGGCGTGAGGACGGAGGCGCCGGATTGTGTGTGTTGGATGATTCACGATGCAACAATACTCAGTACTTTTCATACAACTTGGGTGGCGTGAATTTGACACTCGGTTCTACTAACAAGTGCACAGCTCAAACGGACGCATGGAAATGCGCGGCATTGTCGGGTACCTATTACCAATGTTCGGATCTGCAAACGAGTGGTGCGTGCCCAGCCACCGGAATCGCTTCGCCATCGTCTGTATCTGATTATATCTACCAATACCTCAAGTGCCAGTGGTCTGAAAGCGTACCGTGTCCAACAACTGCGGGGTGCACCAACAACGCCGGTTCCTGCAGTGACCAAGAATCAGACGATTGCACGTGCACAATGACGGACGGCTGTATTTGCGCCGTCGGTACGTGTGTTAAGTTGTATGAAATGGACCGTTCTGGGCGCCAGATTCCATGCCACGTTACGTCGACTGCACTCGTCGAAACTGATGTCGGATGTCGTAACACGTCCGCGTTGACACAGGCCAGTTGTTCGACCAACGGAGCAGACTGGCGGTGGTTCGCGCGTGGTACCAATGCGAGCATGTGCGCGGGTCATGGCATGGGATGTCCTTCTTCAGGCGTGTCACGAGGATCGCCGATTTTCTTGTCCCGCGATAGAACCGAGTGTTCGGCGTGCGGCTCTACGAATATTACGACACTCCACACATTCACGCCCGGCAAGCTTCTAACGGCGGCGCGCGTAATGGATCTGACATGGGCCAATCGTAATTGGACGACTATGAATCGATGGAAGACGGGCGTCAGTCGGGTTCGCCTGCAACAACTCTGGGACGATGTAGCACGATCCTACACCTTCAGTCAGGCCTTGAACCGGCCGGATACACTCGCGCCTTTCTTCGAGATGACATCTGTTGTCGACGAAGTACCTTCCTGGATCGACGGGTCATTGGTTCAACGGGACATCTCGTGTTACATACCCACGGACCTCCCAGTGAGACAAGTCTGCTCATTTCCTCGCGGCGCCGTTTCGATCCCACCTCCAGCGAAATCGACACGTTTAACCGTTGCGCTCATCGAGGCAGGTATGTATATCCTAACAAAGGATACAGCTATCACGAACGCACCTGCGGCGACGTTCAGCGCGCAACTTCTGGCAACCGGGAATGCAACCACAGATCCAACTTCGTTGCTGGACGTAACGCCTTATTGTGTCGCATACGATCCGGCGTTGGATCACGTCGTGGGATGCCTGATCGGCCC
The DNA here is from genome assembly GCA_964527265.1 of uncultured Phycisphaeraceae bacterium. GTDB lineage: Bacteria > Planctomycetota > Phycisphaerae > Phycisphaerales > Phycisphaeraceae > CAZGOM01. Next base: position 44,880 of record CAZGOM010000027.1, read on the forward strand.
GGGCATTGCTATTTTCATCTCCGGCAACACAACAGCATCCGTCGCGCTCAGCATCGAAATCAACTCCAATATCCCACAGGACGAAGTTGCGTACCCGCTCTTGGATTTTGCAGTCGCCACCAGCACCGACCCGACGCGCCATCTCGTGCCGGCCGGTGCTGATGATGTCGCGATGTCCGGCTTCGCTCTCACGGGAACTATCGACCCAGCCGATTCCTGTAAATACGACTTCCGCAGTGATACTACGGTATGTGTGGTGTTCCCTATACGCCGAATCGTCGTTTGGAATACCCCAGATTCGAAGAATTGGTTTAGCGAGAACATCTGGTATATTGTCGGTGCGGCGATCGGCATTGGGGTCATCGCGGCGGGGGTCGCGATCGTTTACTTCCTGATGAAACCTCACAGCCCGCGCATGCCTCTGCCAATCTCAGACGAAAATTAAACAAAGCAAGACCCGCATTCATGATCATCGGGCGCCGAACGTTCACACGTGGTTGTGTACACCGTCTTGCATCTTTTTGTCAGATCTTTCGCTTTCCATCTCTTTCTTCCTCTGTCTGTCTGTCTCTCACTCTTTCATTCTCTTCGTAGTTCGTTGCCGCCTCGAATAATCAACGAAAGAGTTCAAGAGTAAAAAAAGGGAGGAAAGTGAGATTTTTTCATGAACCTAAGTTAAAGCAGCGGAACTACGTTTGTTCGTAGTCACCGCCGGGACGAAGGTGTCACGGAGATCGGTGAGGGTTTTGAGAGAGGGGGGCTGGGTGTCTGATAAACCCGACGCGAACGCATCTCGGATTGCGCGTCGGAGTGCCGGCGATTCGTCAGCTTCGAGTGTTGGAAACAGGAGTGTGCACATGTGCACCAACAATCGATGATACAGGCTTCCACGACGCAGCACTGGCGATTCAGTTTTCCCTTCGTTAGTGCGTGATGGCGGCGACGGAAGTGGTGGGACTTCTTGCCACCAGGCAGGCGGTGCAAAGTGATAGAGGTCTCGAAGCGTCTTAGGTCGCGGCTTTTCGTTTGAGGTGTAACAGCGTTCCAGCCACGCAAATGCTAAATCGTTAGCAGTGACTCGTGCTCCTAGTTTCATGGCACGAGCCTG
>CAZGOM010000028.1:0-45731 GCA_964527265.1 uncultured Phycisphaeraceae bacterium
GCGACTTGAACATCGTCGCCGCGTAGTGGTTCCAAAGCTCCGAAAGCACCACCACGCGCTTGAGCGCCGCCGGAGGAATGACTGAAAAATTACCCACCTTCACGGCTTTACCCGTCAACACCAGGTGAATCACCTTGTAACAGTTGTACAGCGCCACAAACAGCACGCTCTCCGAACGTTTCGACCGTGCGGCAAAAACCGCCTTCTGTCCCCTATGCGCCTTAAAAACCTCCAGCAGCTTGGGCACATCCTCAGGCGCATCCTCGCCATCACTGTCCATGATCACCGTCGGACGCCCCAAACCATTCTCTCCAATCCAGCTTAAACCCACTGCAATTGCCCGCTGGTGCCCCATATTCGCCCGTAAACGTAGGATCTTTATCCCCCTGATCGCAGAAAACGCAGGCTTCATCAGCTCACCCCGCCCCATCCGCCGCATTGAACCGTCATCTACGATCACCACATCGGCATCCACCCCCGCCCCCTTCAGCGCTTGATCCAAACGATCCAACAACGGCACTACCGACTCCCAGTCTTCAAAGACGGGAGTAAGGATCGTCACGGAAGCAGACGACTCCTCCGCGGGCCGGGTTTCGTCAGAAGATGGGATCATGAGGCCTTAAATCACAAAAGAACTGCAAAGACCCAAGAATTATATCTCATGCAAAGGACCCGATACGCCTCCCGAAGTTCGTATACCCCCGTCAACATCGCCAATCCGTGATAACTGACGCGTTGTTCTGATTGAGCTTTCACATTCAACGCATAGAATGGCCGACTCATCGGAGTTTTTAACAGGTCTAATTGACCTTCCGACCTCACCGCAGGACACCCCCATGCAAAGCATCCAAGGCCTTTGGTCTCACGTTAAGCAGAGCTTCAAATCCCTCTCCGCCCCCTCACCCGCACGCTCTGCCGCGCTCTTTGAATCCCTCGAAGCCCGCCAGATGCTCTCCACTGTCCTTAACGTCGGAACCGCCGTCGACGTCACCAAGCGCAACGGCTATGAAACAGACCCCTCCGTCGTTGTCCAGCGTTACAACTCAAACAACATGTTCTCCGTCTCAGACATCACCACCGCCGGCCTTTACGTTCAATACTCCACCAACGGCGGCACTACATGGACCAGCCGCACCATGGCCACCGGTGTCACCACTGTCGACACCTTCCCCCAGGCCGCAGGCGACTCCGTCGCCATCACTGACAATTTCGGCAACCTCTACCTGTCCTACGTCTCCGGCGCTGGCGTGTTCCAGAGCGTTGTCGTCCTCATGAGCACCAATTTCGGCCAATCATTCACACAAATCGCCCAATACCAGGGCTATATGCGCCCAAGCCTCACCATCGGCGGCTCCGACACACCGGGCGCGCAAACACTCAGCCTCACCTACACCGGCTCCGACGGACAAATCTACGGCGCCTCCGCCCGTGTTTCCGGACTCGGCATCTTCTCTGGCCTCACCACCCCCGCCGCCGTCCCCAACTCCAAAGGCGGCAACTTCTCCTCCTCCGCCGTCGGCTCCGACGGCCGCGTCACCATCGCCTATCAAACCGGCGGCCAGATCTTCACCTCCACCGATCCCGACGGCCCTGGCACCCAGGGTTTCTCCACCCCCATCCTCACCACCGCCACCGCCGTCACCCCCAACTTCTCCCTCCCCTCCCAATCCCGCGGCATCAACGCCGCACCCTCCATCGGCTATGACAACTCCGGCGGACCCAACAACGACCGCCTCTACATCGCCTACGTCGACGTCATCAACCCCGGCATCAACGACACCGATATCTTCCTCCGCTGGTCCGACGACGGCGGCTCCACCTGGTCTGCCGCCCTCAAAGTCAACGACGACACCACCAAATACTCTCAGTACATGCCCCAGCTTGAAGTCGATCCCACCACCGGCAACGTCGCTGTCGCCTTCTACGACGCGCGCAACTCCACTGACAACGGCGCTGTCCAGGTCTTCGCCGCCGTCAGCCTCGACGCCGGTGCATCCTTCATGCCCAACGTCCAGATCTCCGGCCCAGGACTCATCGACGCCCGCAAAGTCACCAACAATTCCGATCAGGGTGGCCAGTTCGGCGATTACATCAGCCTCACTTTCTTCGATGACACTATCCAAGCCGCCTGGACCGACAACTCTGCTATCAAGGGCGCACTCCTCCCCTACGACATCTACACCAACACCATCACCCTCACCCAGACCACCCCTCCGGCCGTCCCCACCCTCACCTCCATCAACACCTTCAACAACATCGCCCACGAGAACACCTTCGTCTCCCTCGACTTCACCCAGATCTACCTCGCCTCCGATGCCGCCGACCCCGATGGCCGGCAGATCGGCTTTGAAGTCGCCGCCATCACCCCCGGAACCACCCTCCTCATCAACGGCGAAGTCGCCGCCGTCGGCAGCGATTTCGCCTATGGCGACTACATCTCCTGGATCCCCGCAGCCGGCACCTCCGGTGTTCAGGAAGCCTTCCAGCTCTACGCCCAGAACGGCACAAATATTTCCGCCACACCAGTCGCCGTCAACATCGACGTACAGGCCACCATCCCCGGCGACGCACCCGTCATCACCGGCGTTAAATCCTCCTCCCCCGTCCTGGTCATCGCAGGCCAATCCCTCACTCTCAGCATCACCGGACTGGCCGCCGGCAGCACCATCCCCTCCTTCGTCAAATATTTCTACGACTCCAACGCAAACAACGTCTGGGACTCCGCCGACCTCTACCTCGGCAGCGGCTCCAACTTCGCCAACGGCTACTCCCTGGCTGTCGGCACCTCCAACCTCCCCCTCGGCAGCGACATGGCCTTCTTCGCCGTCGGCGTCAGCGCCGCAGGCAGCCAGGGCACGCCCGCCTCCATCGATCTCGATGTCTACCGCGGCATCCCCATCACCCAGCTCTACGGCGGCTCCTCGGCGTATTACAACGACTCCACCGGTAACAAAGTCCAGGTCCGCCTCGCCGGCCCCGGCTACGGCAATGTCCTCTTCGACACCTACGCCACAAACGCCGACCCCGCCCTCATCAACGTCTACGCCACCGACTTCTTCCAATCAAGCCTCTACATCTTCCCCAACGGCAACCGCATCACCAACATCGGCGGCATCGTCGTCGGAAACCTCAACCTCATCGGCGATATCGACACCTACCTCCAGACCGTCTCGTCGAACCCCAACTCACTCACCAACAACCCATCCCTCGTCAGCATCGCCTCTATCAACGCCACTTATGCAAACCTCACCGGCGGACCCCTGATCGTCACCGGCGGCATCCGCCAGCTCAACGTCAACAACATGAACGACGTTGACATCAGCTTCGGCCGTTACTCCCTCCAGCCCACCATCACTTATTACCTCCGCATCGCCGCCAGAACCGTCACCGACACCGGAATGTTCTCCCTCTCCGCCATCAACCTTCTCTCCTGCTACGGTTGGACCGACACCGACCCCGTTAACGACCCGCACACCATCACCGCCGTCGGCGTCAGCAGCATCAGCGTCCAGGGAGACTTCAACCCCAGCATCTCCTTCGCCCCCTCCAACGCCGTCAACCAGCTCAATGTCGTCAGCATCAATGGCAACCTCACAGGCGGCTCATGGGATGTGCGCGGCAACCTCAGTTCCATCGTTGTCACAAAAAACGTCTCTCCCACCTGGTCGCTTAACCTTGAAGGCACCGCCAATAACAACGGCATCCTCAACTCCTTCAGCATCCGCGGAAACGCCTCCGGCTCCATCACCGCCCAGCGCATCAACTCCATCGTCATTTCCGGCAATATGGCAAACCTCGACATCACCACCTATCAGGCCACCACCACCACCCTCCCCGGCTTCCGCAGCATTGCGGGCCTTACCGTCACCGGAGACATCATCAGTTCCGACATCATCGCCACCGGTTCCATCGGTAACATCACCGCGCGCAGCATCTCCGGCTCGCTCATCACAGCAGGCTTAAACGTGGGCGCGCCCAACCAGCCCACCTCCGCTTCCCAGAGCTTCATCTCCACCGCCGTCACCATCGGCGCCATCACCCTCCGCGGCGGCACAGGCATCACTGCCTTCGCCTCCACCACCATCACCGCCTACAAAATCACTTCCCTCACCGCTCCCACCCTCAACACCGACAACGGTGGCGTCCCCTTCGGCCTCTTCGCCCGCACCATCTCCACCATCAACATCACCAGCCCTCTCCTGCGTCTCTCCAACCTCACCGCCCCCCTCGCCAATGAACGTCCCCTGGGCGGCGACTTCATCCTCCGCATCGTCAACGCCTGACCTTCCAGTAGCTGAATCTGACGCTCCAGCCCTCTCCTTACTTCAAAACAGGAGAGGGCTAGGGCGCGGTCCACGCACACCGGTAACCCAACAACCCAACCTGCCCCATCCGCAATATCCTCGACCCTGCTAAAGACAAATTCTTTTGACCCGCACCCCCATATGTCATATCATTAAAATCGCCTCTCTTTGGCCAAGTCCGCTTCCACTTTACCACTTGCCGTTCCTTGAATTCAGGAACCTCTTTGACATGAAAATTTCAATGACACACACACGCCGCCAAGCAGACTCCGCCGGATTTTCACTCGTCGAACTACTTGTCGTCATTGCGATCACAGGCGTGCTTACCGCGTTGCTTTTACCTTCCCTGGGCAAGGCGCGCGCCCAAGCCAGAATTGTGATTTGCTCATCGCAAATGTCGCAGCACGGCAAGCTGGTTTCGCAGTATGTAGCAGACAGCAAAGGTGTGCTGCCAATGCCCAATTCGCCACATGACATGGGCTCACGAACCCTAAGCTGGCTGGGCAACAATGACATTACATCCCTGACAGTCGGTGGCGCAGGCAATGCCTGTCCAGAAAACCCGGGGGCGAATCCCCGGTCGCTTCCCATCAGCTTGGGTACGGCCTATCACATGGGGTACCTCCCCCCCATTTTCACCAGAGGCCCAGTCAATACCTACGCTCACCGCAGCAAACTAACCCTGATGGACTGCCCGGACAGCCCCAACTACAGGTCATACAGCGTATCCATGGCCCAATGGAACGAGAATCAATACAGGGCATTCAGCCTGATCAGCACCGCAATGGCATCTGGAAATCTCGCCACCGGCGTCAACCCCTATGGTGCAAACTGGGACTGCCAGCCCACTGGCCACACCGCATATCGGTACCGAGGATGGCTTCGTCACGATGGCGCCGCATACCAGGCAAAAAAAGTCGCAAAGAGGCCCGAAGACTGGACCTCCGGCCACGTGATGTTCGCTGAAAACGAATACTACGACTACGACACCGTCAACTTCCCCGAAGGCCGGGAAATGGATGTCCATGGCGACGGCTCAAATCTGCTTTTTCAGGATGGCCATGCCTCATTTGGCGCCAAGAACATCGGCGGTCTGCGGCCGACGGAATATTTCTCGATGACTTATTCCAACACGACCCGCGCCCAGGCGCAATCGAGTACCAGCAACTATGCTTACAACGCACAGGGCAATCCGCTTACGACGGCGAATCTCAAGCTTTTTGATTACTACGAAGGTAGATGAGCAGTCATTCCCGATGCGCGTCTCAGGCTACCATTCAAAAAAAACAGGGCGCGGACCCTCATCCGCACCCTGCCACTGATCACAAACCCATCCCCGGGTTAGTTCTTTTCGCGAAGCGACCATTCAATCGCATACCGGATCAACTCCGGCCCGCTCTTGAGCCCAAGCTTCTGTTTGATGTGCTCGCGATAGGTTTCAATCGTCTTCACGCTCAGGCAAAGCGCCTCGGCAATCTGCGCCGTGGTCTGCCCCTTGCCCAGGTACTGGAACACTTCCAGTTCCCGATCGCTGAGCTTTTCAATCGGCGATTCAAACGCCTTGGCCGTCCCGCCCCCGCCCACCAGTTTGCCCAGGAGTTTGTCGGACATCCGTTCGCTCAAGTACACCTTCCCCTTGAGCACAAGCCGGATCGCTTCCAGAAGCTCCGTCGTGGACGAATGCTTCGCCACATACCCCTTGGCGCCAGACCTTAACGCGCGTTCGGCATAAATCTCTTCGTCATGCATCGAATACGCCAGCAGCAACAACTCCGGCCACCGATAATTGATCTGCTTCATCAATTCCAGCCCGTTGTCGCCATCCAACGAGATATCCGTCAAAATCAAATCCGGCTTCTCCTTGGAGACGATCGTATACGCCTCCATCAGCGTCGCCGCTTCCCCATGCACGGCCAGATCAGGCGTGTCGCCGATCAACTCCGCCAATCCACGACGAATCATCGGATGGTCGTCCACGATCAACACAGCCTTCTTCTTCACCGATGCCGTGCCCGTTTCATTACGTGCGGGTTTTGCTTGCATCGTTTGCTCCTGCCTGTTTTTACGTCGGTCAATGGATCTGATGACGGCAAGCAAATCCTAATGACCGCACAATGAATTATTCCGGCCCTAAAGATATATGGCGTCTTAGATGTACTGCCAATCAGTGAATTCCCGATGTATGCGCAAAACTCTGCAGACTATTCTTGAGCAGGTCAGGGGAAATGGCTGGTGACAGCCCTACGCACCGTAGCGCTCTCTTGATTGTACCCGCCGGACTCCGCCGCGTATCACAAAGTGCTTCATGACCATGCAGTCAATCCAAAGGAGCCTTCCATGCTTTATTACTCCCTTACCTTCCTTTTAGTTGCGCTTCTGGCTGCCATCCTCGGTTTCTCAGGGATCGCCAATGACGCCGCAGACATCGCCAAGGTCCTCTTCCTCCTCTTTATCGTCCTTGCCGTCGTCTCCTGGCTGTACGGCTTGATCACCCACAAAAAGCCCCCCCACCCTCCTGTGGTTTAACCACGCCCTGGTGAGTCATCCCGGGCCCTGCCTCCCAAGACCGTGCCGATACAACCCCCAACCCCACAGAGGATTACCCCATGCCCGACCATCCGCCCTTGATGCCGTTTCATCTTGAAATCATGCTTTCGGTGGCAGCCGGCGCCATTGTGATCATGGCCATCTTCGTCGTTACCACCGCCATCTATCTCAAGGGACAGTTTGAGGTGATGGAACGCCATGTCACCGGTCTCAAGACTGACATGGAGCAACTCGTCCGCGAAAGCCGCAACCTCGTCGCGCGTGCCAACTCCATCGCCGACAAGGTTGATAAGCAGATGGCCGATATCGAGGACATCACCAGCCAGGCCCGCCAGGTCACCCACCAGGCTAAAGGCTGGATCGACCGCGCTGACAACCTTCTCGAACAAGCTTCCCCCCTCGTGGAAGTCCCCGTCTTCTTTCTCTCTGACAAGTTCAAGACCATCAGGTCTTTCTTTGGAGGGGTTCTTCAATCGTTGAAGAACCCCAAATAATCCCTCCACCCCCGGCAAGGAGTCCTGCCATGTCTGACAACAAACCCGTCTGCAGCACCATCACCGCGTTTGCCATCGGCGCAGCTGTCGGCGCCGGGCTCGCCCTTCTCCTGGCCCCACAATCGGGCAAGGAAACCCGCGACCTTCTCGCCAAGAAGGGCCATGACCTCGCCGACGGCGCTAAGAAGCTCGTCGAAGACGGCAAGCACGCTGTCCAGGACGTCAAAGCCCGCCTTACCTCGGCTGTCGATGCCGGCAAAGAAGCCGTCAAGGACGCCAAGGACAACGTTAAGGACGCAGTCCAGAAGCACGCCTGAGCGCGCGCACATCTGAGCAATCAGTCCGGCCCGGTAAACGCACTCCGTTTGCCGGGCCGGTTTGTTTCTCAATAGGGGCTCCAGCAAAACAGGGCAACCTCCAAGCGCCTCCCTTTACTTCCTTCCGGACATCCAAACTCTTCCTCTTTGACACAGGACGCAGGACAAGACACCCCCCCTATCCATTCGATAGGACATCGCCAGCCCCCCCGCTCAGCACTTCCCTGATGTCCTTGAAAACAAGCCGCGTGAACAATGTACGTAGACAGTTGAGCCATGCCCCGCGCAAGGCGCACCGTCGGCCCCGGAGACGTCTTCCGGGAGTGTCTGAGAAAACCCCTTCCAAGGAGCCTGTTATGAAAACCTATGCTAAACCCACTCTGTGCGCCCTGCTGGCCGCCGTCATGATGGGCGGTGTCCTCGTCGGCTGCGACCGCGAAATCGCCAAGACCGAAAGCACCAAGACCAGTTCCGACGGCACCACCACACACAAGGAAACCGTGGTGAAAGAGAAGCCCGATGGCTCCATCACCAAGGAAGAAACCAAGTCCAAAACCTCCAACAACTGATCCCGATAGGGCTCCAGGAGGCACGGACGCTTGAGTCGCCCGTGCCTCCACTGCCCTTTTTCCGGCCCCTGCCAATAAACCCCAACCAAGGACTTCACCATGCTCGGCACAATTCTCCTCGTCATTCTGATTCTTCTTCTCCTGGGCGCCATTCCCACCTGGCCCCACAGCAAGGAATGGGGTTATTACCCCAGCGGCGGTCTGGGACTGGTCCTGCTGATCGTCCTGATCCTCGTCCTTCTCGGCCGGATCTGATTTCCACGCCTCGCCCTCAAGGGAGAGGGTTGGGGTAAGGGTGTCTTTACTTTAAGACACCAACTCCACCCCAAGCTCTCCCGATAACTTCAATTAAACCCAATCAAAAAGGCCACAACCATGAGAAACTCCTTCTATACACTCGCGCCCGCCATCGCCATCGTCTGCATGGTCGCCGGTTGCGAAACCGTCCCTGAAACCGCTGCCGAACGTGTCGACCTTAAGGCCGAAGCAAGCGCCGCTTTGGCACGCGCTCAGACGGTGGACCCGACCATCGTCCCCCACATTCAGGGCGCAAACGCCGTCGTCGTCTTCCCCAAGATCGATAAGGGCGGCGCTGGCCTGGGCGGTGCTTACGGCCGCGGCATCCTCTTTGAAAAGGGCATCGCCGTGGGCTACTGCGACATCAGCCAAGGCACCATCGGCGCCCAGCTCGGCGGCCAGGAATACACTGAAATCCTGGTCTTCAACACCTTGGATGCCGTCAACGCATTCAAGAATGAAAAATTCGCCTTCACCGGCCAGGCCACCGCTGTCGCCCTTCGCAAGGGCGCCGGCACCAATGTCGAATACAACAACGGCGTCGCCGTCTTCACCCTCGATGAAGCCGGCCTCATGGGCGAAGCAGCCGTCGGTGGACAGAAGTTCACCTACCGCGCCATGGCCAACAATTACTAAACCAAACCAGTACCCGACACGGGCCGGTCCCCACGGGACCGGCCTTTAGATCAAGGGCGGTGGGCGAAAGCTTGCCGCCTTTGCCATTTCTGAATTTCGAGAATTTGTGCCATGCTCTCGTCTTCGTGAGCATGTCTTGCACCGGCCGACCAGGTTCCGCAAACTGACTCGCCGATACCTGAGCTACCCCGACGCTCCCCAAAACCAATCATTTCTTCGCCATGCCACCGCAAAACAACATGGGCCGGCGTCCAAACGCCGGCCCATGCCACAATTCTCAAACCGACCTCAACTCACTTCTTCGGCGGCAGCTTCGCCGGCGGCGCTTCCGCCGGGCTCACCCGGTCCACCAGGTAAATCGGACGGATGATCCCGCCCAATCCCAGCTCCGTGATGCCCGAGTGGTCGCAGCGCACCGCCACCACGTTCTTCTGCCCCGGCTTCCACGCGCTCGACACATCCACGCTGAACGCCGCGCGCTTCTTGTTGGCCGCCACTGTCTCAACCTTGCCATCCACATACGCCATCGTCTTGATGACAGGCGCGGCATCTTCCTTCTCGACGGTTTCCGTCCAGTACACCTTCTGGCCATTCACATACACCGTCGAAAACCCATCCACTTCCACAAAGAAAAGCTCCGGCTTGCCTTTAAACCCGGCGGGCGAATCCACCACCGAGCGATACCAGAACACCGTCTTCTCTTCCGGCAGCCCCTGCGACACGATTGTGTCGCCGTAGGTCTTCACCGTCGGCCAGTGCTTATCCGTGAACTCTGCGTTCGCATATCCCATCTCTTCCCCCTTCTGGTCCCGGTCCACCTTGTACTGCATCTTGTCCGGCAGCACCGCCATCACCTTGTTCTCGCCCCGCGTCGCCCGGTACGCGGCCTTCGTGTTGTTGCCGATGAAACGGTTAAGGTACGCAATGGTGTATTGCACGCCGTATTTCGCCGTCCGCTGCTCTTCCGCCCGCTTGATCAACGCATCAAACTGCTCGGTCGCCTTCGTCACGTCCCCCTTGTTGGTGGATTCCCGCACCGCCAGGTAATCCTCCGCGTTCTTGAATCCTTCACGATTCATCTTCACCCGCGCTTCCAGCATCTCATCACCCTTGACCAGCCCCTCGGCTTTCGTCAAAAGCGCGTCCAGCTTCTTCACATTCTCAGGCGTGTAGAAATCATGCATCCCAAAGAAGCACCCCGTATGCACGTGGGACTTCTCCCGGATATCGTCCAGCGTGTACCAATACTCCGACATCACATCCGCCGCCGGACCGTAAAACTTCTCAAAGAAATCTTTTAAGAGCGCCTTGGAGTCCGAGCGCGGCGCATACGCCAGCCGGATCGACTGATAAAGGTGCGGCCCATACAACTGCCACGCCGGCAGCGTCTCCACATTGAACCCCATCGTGTTGGAGTCCGCCAGGATCGGCATGTCGTTTTCCCACACCCCGATAAACGAGAACGGCATCGTGATCTCCGCCAGATGCACGTTGTACGTCCGGTATCCCGTCCGCCCAAGTTCACCCCACTTCTTCATGTCTTTCTCAAGCTGCTGCCGCGACGGACACTGCGCGCTCCCCATCTCATGCACGCGGCAAAACCGGATCGGCGCCATCCATACCATCAGGTTCTTCTCCAGCTTCTGCCCATTGGTCGGCGGCAACGTGTAATCCGCGTACGCATAAAAACCCAGCGTCACATCCGGCAGTTCCTTGCCCACCGCACGCGCCACTTCATTGAAGAAGTCCACGTAGCGATTCGTCATCGCCACCTTGCCCGAAGAAGGTTCGATCGAATTCGGATCATCCTGCGCCACGCACTTGGCGCACTGGCAATAGCTCACGCCGTCCGGCGGCGAAAGCGTTCCATTCTTCGCGCCAGTTTCCTTCAATTTCGTGATGTAGTTCTTGATGAACAGCTTCCGGAAATCCGGGTTCGATGTGCAGTACCAGCTCCCCTTGGTTCGCACACCGTTGCGCAGTGCGTAATACTCCGGATGCTTGTCGAACTCTTCCGGCGCAAGCACTCCGCTCCAACCGTGGCTGTGCGAATACCCCAGCCCCCCCTGCCCGTTCCACGTCTTCCACAGATTCTGCCCCGCCCAGTTGGAGCCCCAGATTCGCCGGAAATTCATCCCCGGCTTTTCCGTAATGTCCACATCCTTGAGCGTCACATCTTTCGTCTTGGGGTAGATCTCACCCAGCGGGTGATCCATCACATACCGGCACCCAAGCTCCTCCAGCATCCGGCAGCCCGCCTTCAGGGTCGACGTCGGATTCTGTCCTGCGATCAGGATCTTGCTTCCATCGGTCTTCACACGCAGCCCTTCATGCGATTCACTCTGGATCGCGTCCAACTTCAAACCCGCATCCACCGCAGGCTGCCCGATCAGGATCACATTTCCGCTCTTGGGCATCTCCGTCACGATTTCAAGCCGTGCCCCCGACATCTTCTCCACCCAGTCGGCGATGGTCTTGGCCGCCGCGCCCGCCCCCAGCTTCGCGGCCGCCGCCTTCCTGTTCTGGGCTGCCCGCGCTGCCGCGGACTTCTGCGCGGGTGTCGCGTCCTCCGGAAGTTCATCTTCATCATCCCCATCCTCTTCAGCCGCCCCCTTCGCCTCAACCGCATAAATCACCGCGTTGGGCTTCCCGTCCACCACAAGCTTCACATCCGCCAGCGCACGCCCTGCCCCCGCGTGAAGCACGCAAACCGCCGCAAAGGCCGCCGCCAGACACGATGTCCACACTTGGGAACGCTTCATAAACACTCTTCCTTTTTCACTTTTTTTAAACACGAATGGCCCCCGGTGCCAGAACCTGCATAACCCGATAGACAACCTAGGTTCAAATAAGTTCCGACAAAATACTCCCGCCACCTGAATTCCACAAAACCTCCCCGCCTTCAAAACACCATAAAAAAGATTTCCCGCTCCCTCAAACACCCCACCTCCTCACCCGCTATTCACCCACTTCAACCCCGCATTTCGCCCCTCTTGATCCAATTCCGAACCTCAAACATCCCACATCTCCCATCTGCCATCTCTCTTTGAGCCCGCTCAAAAAGGTATAATCCCCCGCCTTCCCATCTCCTAGGATTGAGGTTCCCATGATCCGTTTTGTGCAGTTCGGTCTTGGTCCCCTGGGTCAAAAACTTCTCACCGCCGCACTTGAACGCAAAGGCTTCAAGCTCGTCGCCGCCATCGACCCCGACCCTGCCAAAGTCGGCAAAGACGTCTCTGAGATCCTCGGCCTCCCCAAGAAAACCGGCGTCAAAGTCGCCGCCTCTCTGGATCAAGTCAAGCTCCCCGAAGGCACCACCCTCGCTCTCGTCGCCACCGTCTCCAGCATCGCCCGCCTGGTCCCCCAGGTCGCCGTCGCCGCTGCCGCAGGCCTAAATGTCGTCTCCACCTGCGAAGAACTCTCTTTCCCCTGGACCACCCAGCCCAAGGAAGCAAAGAAAATCGACGCCATCTGCAAAAAAGCAGGCACCTCCTGCCTCGGCACCGGCGTCAACCCCGGCTACCTGATGGACTTCCTCCCCGCCATCCTCACCACCGCCTGCCTCACCGTCGACAAGATCGAAGTCGAACGCTTCCAGGACGCCAGCACCCGCCGCGGCCCATTCCAGAAGAAAATCGGCGCAGGCCTCGCCATCGTCGACTTCAACGCTCAAGTCAAAGCCGGCTCCATCCGCCACGTCGGCCTCCCTGAATCCGTCCATATGATCGCCTCCGCACTCGGCTGGACACTCGACAAAACCGTCGAAGTCATCAAGCCCGTCACCGCCACCACCTCTATCAAAACCGACTTCGTCGACGTCCGCCCCGGCCTCGCCTCCGGCGTCGAACAGTGGGCCAAAGGCTATGTCGGCAATCGCGTCGTCATCGAAATGCACTTCCGGGCCACCGTCGGCGAACCCGCCCCCCACGACACCGTCAAGATTACCGGCAACCCCTCCTTCACCTCCACCATTCAAGGCGGCGTCCAGGGCGATGTCGCCACCTGCGCGGTCACACTCAACTCCGCTGAAGCGCTCCTGCGCACCAACAAAACCGGCCTCCTCACCATGCTCGATATCACCACCCCCCGCAGCATCGGCTCCGAAGCCAAAAAGAAAAAATAACCTTCCAGCCTGAGTAACGCACTCGCACACCCGAAGCCGGGGTGTGTCTTGCTCGCGTCGACATAAACGAATGCAACCCGCCCAACACGACTCAACATCGTGCCCGTGATTGCATCATCCCAGGCCCACGCCCCCTCTTAACTTTTCACTTTTACCTTCTCACTTCTCACTTTCCTACCCCCCTCATTCATACGGCGCAAGACCCCACGACTGGCTCCCCGCAATGCACCAGAACGGCTTGTAATTGCAAACGTAATCCTTGCTCGCCTTGATCCCCGCCAAAGTCGCCTCACCCCGATGCACGATCGCCGCCCCGTGCCCATCCACATACTGCACGTTGAACCCCCGTGAAATCATCCCCTGCCCCTTGTGCGGCGGATAGGCCCATGCCGCGTCCGTCCGTCCCAAAAACTGCTGTTCCACATAGTCGCTGTAGTGTGGGTAATACACCCCCCGCTGCGCCCCATCCGAAAACGCCATCCCCTGCGATGGCTTATACACCTTGTCCATCCGCGCAGGCCGGTCCGTCGTCACCACGCCCCAGCCATTGGGCGCCATCAACACGATATTCATGCTGTACGTCCACCCCGGCCCAGGCTTCGCCTGCGCCGTCCCGTTGAACGCCGTTCGCGCCGCCACCCAGTTCGAGGCCGACTGCGTCTCAATCGGGCAAAACCGGTGCGCGTCGCTCTGCAGATAATTCATGTTCACCAGCACTGTCGCCCAAAGGTAGTTGGGGTAGTGCTGCCCGTGGTCCACCGCATACGTCGTCCCCGCCAACCCCACCTGCGCCAGCCGCGTCGCGCACGTCAACTCCATCGCCCGTTCCCGCGCCCGCCCAAGACTCGGCAAAAGCAGCGCAAACAGCACCCCCGTGATCGCAATCACCACCAGCATCTCCACAAGCGTAAAGCCCGCACGCCGCAAGCCTTTTGGATTCTTCATAAAAACCTCTTTAAAAACGCAGTCCACCATAAATCAACTCAACACCGCCCCCGCCGTCGCACCCGCATGCACCCGCGGCTCAACCACCACCCGCTTAGCCGTCTTCCCCAACCCTGAAAAATTCGAAATCAGCAGTTCCACTGCCGTCTTGGACATCTCGTGCAGCCCGATATCCACCCCCGTCAGATCCACCGGTATCCCGTTTTCCCGCGCACATCCCCCCACCCCCGCCACACTCACATCCCCCGGCACTCTTCGCCCCGTCGCCTTCAAATACTGCACCGCCCCCCACGCCGCCATGTCCGTATTGCAAAACACCGCCGTCAAATCCCCATGCCTCCCAAACAACGCCGAAAGTGGCCCCACCATGTCCGGTGAATCGCACTCCTGCGTCCACGACTCAATCACTCCCGCCTCCACACCCTCCCCCTTCAACACCGACGAAAAAGCCTCCGCGTACACGCGGTGCACCTCACGCTTGCGCGGCCCAACCGCGATCCCGATCTTCCGATGCCCAAGCCCCCACAAATGCCGCGCCATCATCACACCCGCCTGCCACGGATCACTCGTCACCTGGCTCACACCCGAACGCCCCGCCTGCGACCCCAGCAACACCGACGGCATCATCCAGTGATCCAACTTATCCAACAGCCAGTCCGGCACGTTCCCCGTCAAAATCACCCCATCCACCCCCATCTCCTCAAACATCGGCGGCAGCCGATCCTCCTCAAACCGTGTCGTGTCGCACAGCGATAACTGCAGCCGATACCCCATCGCCCGCGTCGCCTGCTCCACTCCCGACACCAGCGGCCCATAATTCGCCTGCGTCAACAGCCGGTCGCACAACACCACCCCGATCGCATTGTTCCTCCGCATCGCAATGCTCCGCGCCGCGGCATTCAACCGGTACCCATGCTCCACCGCCAACCGCCGGATTCTCTCCCCCACCTCGAGGCTGATCCGCCGGTCATTTGACAGCGCACGTGTCACCGTCGTGCGTGACACCCCCGCCAGCTCCGCCAACCGCTGCTGGCTCATCCGCTCAGTCACATTCGCTTTCTCACTCACACACAGCCCCTTAAATTCCAACGAAAAGACAATGCACACGAGTGCATACTAATAGCCCCTTTTCTTCAAGTCAATCATTTTCTCCATTCACAAAGATTCCACCATTCACCCAATAAACCTTGAATGTCACCCCTTATCTCATTATCATCCTTTATGCACACGAGTGCATAACTATGACCACACATACTCTCCAGCTTCCCAATCAACCCTTCCACAAGCACGCTTGGACCATCCTCCGCGCCCCCGCAGGCGCGTTCCCCAAAAACGCGCACTGGACCCTCGGAAACACCCCCTCCCTGCAACCCGTCCAAGCCTCCTTAATCTGTGACAACCCCGCCGCTGGCGCATTTCTCCGCATCGACACCGTCACCTCCCTCACTGGCTTACAAACACTCCAACCCTCACCCGTTGCTCTCCCCATTTCCGACCCCGTCCAAACCACCATCACCCCCAACGCCGTCACCCTCGCCAACACCTCCCTCCAGGCCCACCTTACCTCCAACGCCTCCATCCGCCTCACCGCCTTCTCCCAAACCCTCGCCCCGCTTGATCTCTCCTACACCTCCCAAGGTATTCGCTTCTCCACGCTCAACGACACCCGCGCCACCGTCACCTCAATCGACACCGGCCCTATCCGCGCCCTCGCCCGCTGGCAGGGCCGCTGCCTCAGCGACTCCGGCCAGCCCGGCCTCAGCGTCATCCTCGATATCGAACTCTTCGCCTCCCTCCCCCACGCCGTCATCCGCGCGTGGTTTGTCCATGACCTCCCCAACGCCCCCTCCCTCGACCTCACAGACCTCACCCTCACGCTCCCCCTCCCCGGCCTCACCCAGCACCACAGCCTCCAGCTCAAGCGCGGCATCATCCCCAAACCCCACTTCGTCTCCACCGCCCTCCCCCTCCACCCCGCCGTCGGCCACGACAACGCCACCGCCTTCCGCCTCCTCGACCCGGCTCCACTCCAGGACCCCACCGTCTACCCCGACTACCTCATGCCCCCCTGTGACGAGATCGCCCCCTGGCTCGCCATGAGCTCTCAAAACCTCACCTGCGCCGTCACCCTCGACGACCTCCGCGAATCCCGCCCAAACGCCATCAGCGCCTCCGACCAGAAACTCTCCCTTCACCTCTGGCCCTCCTTCGCCAAAACCCTCTCCCTACCCCAGGGCCGCTCCCGCACCGCCACCCTGCGTCTTTCCTTCTCCACCACTCCGCCTGACGCCGCTTCAATCGCCAAATCCCTCGCCGTCACCTCCCCCGAGCCGATCCTTGCCCAAACCGGCCAAGCTCCCTTCTTCGACACCGGTCTTCTCCTCCAAAACACCCCCGGCCGCGCCAGCCGATTCGACGATTTCCTCAAACGCGTCGCCTGCCCCCCCACCGTCGCTGACAAATTCGACCTCGGCGACACCCCCGACCCCGGCTATCAAACCACCTACATCGCCACCGCCCGCCGCATTGATCCCATCGTCCCCGAATCCCAAATCCGCCCCATCCAGTTCACTGCCGGCGGCCACTTCGCCGTCACCCCCTGGTCCGACCTTTCTCAATATGAACAGGTCTGGGCCAACAACGAATACGACGTCATCTGGTGCATCGCCTCCGAAGCCCTCCGCTGCCGCCAGGCGGATCTCCTGCGCCCTCTGCGCTGGTACGCCCGCCACGCCATTGAGGTGGACTTCGTTCATTACTCCGATCACACCTGGAAACACCGCTGCACCCCCGCCCACAGCGCCCGCCACACCACCACCGGAGCCTATCCCAGCCACTTCTGGACCGAAGGCCTCCTCGCCCACTACCTCCTCACCGGCGACCCGGATGCCCTCGCCTTCGCCCGCGCCATCGGCGACAAAATCATCGACTTCTTCTCCGAGCCCGACCAGATCGCCCGTCTCTGGCACCCCACCCGTGAGCTCGGCTGGGCGCTCGTCGCCACAGCCGCTCTCGCCCAGGTCGATCCACAAGAAAAATACCTCGCCATCAGCGAAAAAATGGCCTCCCAGCTCATCCAGGCCCCACTCGACGCCCAGTTCACCACCCAGATGGTCCAGTTCTCCTTCGGCTTCGCCTCCATCCTGCTCGGCCTCGACCGCTGGCACCAGGTCCGCCCTTCTAAAACCTGCTCAACCTGGATCGTCGACGCCGCCACCCGCTGCGCCGCCCAAGTCCGCTCCACCCCCAGCGTCGCCCCGCCCATGACCATCGCCGTCCTCTGGCTGGGCTACAAACACTCCGGCGATGACTCCCTCCTCCGCGCCGGCATGCACGTCTTTGAACGCATGATGGACACCCCTTGGTGGCACTCCCCCGCCCCCTATGCAAAGCCCGCCGCCATGCTCCACCGTCCCCTGGCCCGCTTCTTTGAATCCGCCCGTCAAAAAGGCCTTCTCACCTCCCTTGATTACCGCTTCTGACCGCAACAGGTAAACCATGAAAACACTTCTCATTCTCCTCACCTCTCTCCTCTGCATCCTCACCATGACCCAGCCCGCCCATGCCCTTATCCTGACGGAGAAGAACACTCCGAAAGCCACCGTCTATATCGAGGCCGACGGCCTTACCCCCGGCCAACGCGCCGCCATGGCCCAGGCCGCCGCATGGCTCACCGAATCCATCCACGCCGCCACCGGCGCTGGCCTCGCCCTCTCCGACAAAGCCCCCGACGCCAGCACCCCCGCCATCATCCTCACCACCGCCCAGGCCCAGCCCACCCTCGCCAAAAAGCTCAACCTCAAAACCGACGTCGAAGACGCTTACGCCATCGCCACGTCCGAAAACCGCCTCTATCTCATCGGCGCAAATGCCTTCACCGTCCGCCACGCCGTCGCCCGCTCCCTCCATGAACTCGGCTTCCGTTATTACGCTCCCTCCCCCAAGTGGCACATCATCCCTGCCCTCGACCGTGCCGAGCTCAACCTCAATCTCGCCGACGCACCCGACATCAGCTCACGCAAGATCTGGTACGCCTACGGCCAGCCCGACAAAACCCTCGACGCCAACTACAACCGCTGGGTCATGGGCAACCGCCTCACCACCAGCGGCCTCGTCCAGACCGGCCACAGCTACTCCCACATCATCAACCGCAACACCGCCGAATTCGAAGCCCATCCCGAATACTACGCCCTCCTTGAAAACGGCGAACGCGACAACAAACGCGCCCCCGCTGCCCGCAAATTCTGCTACTCCAACCCCGGCCTCATTGATCTCGTCTCCCGCGACCGCATCAAGCTCCTCGAAGAATCCCGCAAGTCCGACCCCCTCCAATACATGGTCTCCGTCGATCCTTCCGACGGCCAGGGCACCTGCTTCTGCCCCGACTGTGTCAAGCTCGGCACCACCTCTGACCGCGTCTTCCATCTCGCCAACCAGGTCGCCATCCGCCTCCGCAAGGCCTATCCCGACGCATGGGTCGGCCTCTATGCCTACAGCAGCCACCGCCTCCCCCCCACCATCCAGCTTGAGCCCAACGTCTACGTCCAGGTCGCCCTCGCTTTCAACCGCACCGAGTACTCCCTCCCTCAACTCGTCGAACTCTGGTCCCAGAAAGTCGGCGCCATCGGCCTCCGCGAATACTACGGCGTCGAAGCCTGGGACTGGGGCCTCCCCGGACGCATGCGCGGCGCAAAAGTCGCCTACCACAAGGAATGGATCCCCTTCTACGCCAAGCGCAAACTCAACGCCATCAATGCCGAAACCAATGCCAACTGGGGCGGCCAGGCACTTGGCCTCTTCATCGCCTCGGAGCTCATGTGGGACACCTCCGCCGACACCGACGCCCTCACCGCCCGCTTCCACAAAGACCTCTTCGGCCCTGCCTCCGTCCCCATGCAGACCCTCTACAGCCGCTTTGAATCCAGCCCGCCCTTAAACCCCGCCACCCTCACCCCCATGTTCGAGGACCTCACCCAGGCCCTCGCCCTCACCAAGACCTCTGACGCAAAAATCCGCGCCCGCATCATCGACATGATGGCCTACCTCCTCTACGTCGATACCTACCGCCGCTTTGAACTCGTCAGCGAATCCCAACCCTCCCGCAACGACGCCTATTACCAGTCCTTGAAGGAGCTCATGAACCTCGCCTGGCGCATCAAGGACCGCGACACCGTCCATTACTACGCCCTCGCCCGCCGCCTCTGCAACTCCCTCCCCCTCACCGACAAACGCCCCGAGTTCAACCTCGTCAGCGAAAATCCCCCCACCATCTGGAAGCAAGGCGAACAATACACCGACGAACAGATCCTCTCCCTCTTCCAGGCCTGCGCCAAATCCCTCAAGGAAGACCAGACCCCCTACACCACCTACTCCCGTTTCTTTGAACCCATCCGCCAGCTCGCCGCGCCCGGCCCCGCCAGTACACTGCACGGCGAACAAACCCAGGGCCTCACCCGCTCCCGTGCCACCCTCACCGGCTACATCTGCCCCCCCGGCCAGAAAACCTTCACCCTCCAGGCCCGCGCCCTCTCCAAACCCATCACCTTCAAAGTCTACATCCGCGATCAGGAAGTCTTAAGCGAAACCAGCATCCCCGCCGGCGAAGCTTTCACCGACATAAAATTCACCCTCCCCAAAGCCGGCGAATACCGCTTTGAGCTTCTCGGCGAAGGCACCTTAAGCGCAGCCCCAGACGTCCCTCTCATCCTCGAAGCCTCTCCCGCTAAACCCGCCTGGATCGACTTCTCCGGCCCCTACTCCTTCTACGTCCCCAAGGGCGTCAACCAGATCTGCGTCGATGCGGACCCACGCCTGAATTTCTACATCCCCGGCAACCCCGCCCGCCAGGAAATCACCCCCGCCAACCGCATCCCCGGCAAAAACTACGCCGTTATCGACGTCCCACCCGGCGCCGCCGGCAAACTCTGGCGCACAGACACCAACACACGCGCCAAAATCTCCTTCCTCAACATCCCCCCCTTCCTCTGCCCCTCACCCACCCAGATCTTCCTCCCCCGCGAAGTCGCCGAACTCGACAACCTCACCACCGCCAGATAACCCAACCTCTCTACACCACAAACGAACCCAAGTTGTTACAATTGATACTCAATCTCAATTACACAACCGGATGTCTCATGACCACTCTTAACCGTATTCTCCTCGCCGCGCTCCTCACCCTCGGCGCCGCTTCGCTCTCCCCCATCGCTCACGCCGCAGCCCCCAAATCCGCCGCGCCAAAGCTCCCTGCCAACGTCAAAAGCACCGACGGCATGAAGGCCTACCTCCTCTCCGTCCTCGACGGCATCAACAAAGCCACCCGCGACCTGAAGAAAGCCGGCACCGAATACGACACCCTCATCAAGGCCAATGGCGGCACACCACAAGCCGCCGCCAAAGCCAAGCCCAAGGAAGTCGCCGCTCTCATCAACCAGATGCGCGACGCCTATCAGCGCATCGACTCCTTCGGCTATGAATACGTCGAAGGTATCGTCGCTGGCGTCCCCTCCCTCTCCAAATACGACGTTGAACTCGACGCCGGCCTCCCCGCCAAAGACTCCAAGCCCGGTGATGACGTCGCACAGGTCGTCATCAAAGCCGGTGATCTCACTCTCGACAAGGAAGGCTCTCTCAACAACTTCCTCATCGAACCCACCGTCTTCGGCACAAACGAACGCTTCACCAAAGGCACCGCCACCCTTCCCGGGTTCGACAAGCCCGTCGGCCTCCCAAATCCCGCCCTCGTCATCGCCCTCGCCGACTACGCCATCGACGGCTTCGACCGCCTCACCAAAGATGCAAAAGCCTGGAAACCCTCCGATTCCGACAGCTTCTCCATCCTCATCAACATGACACCCACCTTCGCCGACTACTTCGAAGACTGGAAAGAATCCAAGATCAACGGCTCCGCCGCCGGCGGCCGCTTCGTCGCCGTCTCCCGCGTCTCCGACATGCGCGGCATCATGTCCTCCACGCGCCTCGCATGGCTCTCCGTCGACGCCAAAGTCCGTGAAAAAGACAAGGCCCTCGCCGACAAAATCTCCAAAGGCTACGACGAAATCCTCTCCTTCATCGACTCCATCGAAGCCCGCGAAGCCAAAGGCGCTCTCACCGCCGACGCCATCGACGCACTCGGCTCCCAGGCCAAGGAAAAAGCCGACAAGCTCACCGTCCAGGCCCAGCAGGCCGCTGCCATCCTCGGCCTCACCATCGACGCCAAATAACCATTCCACCCGGGGTCCCTGGTGGCGACACCACCAGAGACGTTCTTCTATCGCCACGGATGGCGCCGACAAGCGTTCCTGAGTCTCAAAAACAATGCCCCGATACCGCCATCCCTCCACGCTCGCCCTCCTCCTCACGCTCCTCACAGCCGTGCTGGCCTTCATGAGCCCGGCACACGCCCAGGCAACCATCGACGAGTGGGACCAGAAAACCAGCGAAGCCCTCGTCGATTACTACATCAACCCAGACGCTTTCCAGTCCGCCGCCCCCACCCCCGCCACTCAGCTTGGCGAAACCTGGAGCAAGCCCGCCCAGGAAATCCTCGCCACCCCCATCGCCCCCGGCACGCCCTATCCCTACGCCGTCGGCCAGACCCGCGCACGCATCCAGCAGGCCCTCATCGTCGAAATGGCCCATGCCATCAAGACCGGCCAGATCGACCGCGCCAAAGCCCTCCGCGTCGAACTCACCCTACCGCGCGGCGTCTCCGCCACCGAAGGCGCTCTCCTCCTCCAGACCCTCAAATCCGAAAACTTCGACCAGGCCAGCAAAACGCTCACACGCGAAGCCGTCACCTGGCAAACCACCCGCGTCCGCCAGCTCCTTGATGAAGCCACCCGCTCTGCCAATGGCAAAGTCGCTCTCCCCGGCCGACTCTTAGAACGCTTAGGCGAAGCCGCCACCCTCGCCGACCTCCCTGCCTCTCTCAAGACCGCCGGCGACATCACCATCCCTGTACCCTCCGACCCCTACGACCCCCGCGAATCCTCTCTCAAGCAGATCCGCGAAGCCGCCAACTGGGCCGCTGTCGCCAAGCCTGTCGAATCCCTCTCCAAGAACCTCCTCACCTCCCTTCCCAGTCTCCTTTCCGACAAAGAACGCGAACGCCGCGCACGCCTCCTCTTAAAACTCGTCCAACTCGTCCCCCAGGAATATTCCGCCGGCGTCCGCGACGGCCAGATCGTCGTCCCGCTCGAATACCGCGAAGCCGTCGCCTTCACCCAGCAGGCCCGCCAGATCGTCGGCGAGCTCGCCCCCCTCTGGCTCGCCGAAAGCGACCCCGCCCGCGCTGCTTCCTACACAACCCTGGTTCCCAAACTCGATGAACTCCTCGACCAGGGCCGCACCCAGATCGACGCCAAGGCGCACAAGGACGAAGTCGCCAAAACCTACAAACAGCTCTCCGAAACGCTCCAGGATGGCTTTGGCATCTCCATCAAGCGCTACGGCACCACCGCAGACATCGTCGATGAAGTCATGCTCGAAACCCGCTCCCTCCTCTCCGGCAGCCTCGCCGCCGCCTTAAACGGCCAGTGGGAAGAAGCAGAGCGCCTCCGCGTCGAAGCCTACACCACCTACGATCCCGAACTCGAAGCACGCCTCATGCCCCGCGATCCGCAACTCGCACTCGACATCGAGCGCCAGCTCCTCGACGGCATCGACGACAAGCCCGGCGTCAAAGTCCTCCTCGATCGCCGCGCCAGCCACGAAGAACTCACCGAATCCTACAACCACGTCTACGCCTCCCTTGAAAACGCCACCGCCCAACTTAAAAACAACATCAGCCCCACCGCCGCCGCGCTCAACGCCTCCAGCATCATCCTCCGGGAAGGTCTCGAAGGCCTCCTGGTCATCATCGCCATCCTCGCCGGCCTCCGCGGTCCCGAAAACGCAAACCGCCGCCGCCTCATCTGGGCCGGCGTCATCGCCAGCGCCTTCGCCACCGTACTCACCTGGGTCCTGAGCCAAACCATCGTCACCAGCCTCCGCGCCTACGGCGAAATCATCGCCGTCGTCTCCGGCGTCCTGGCCATCATCGTCCTCCTCCTCATCACCAACTGGCTCTTCCACCAGGTCTACTGGCATCAATGGGTCAGCACCCTGAAGAACCAGGCCAAGGAAGGCCAGAACCCCTGGCAGCTCGTCCTCGCCGGCTTCCTCCTGGGCTACCGCGAAGGCTTTGAAATCGTCCTCTTCCTCCAAAGCCTCGTCCTTGATGCAGGCCCCCAGAGCGTCGGCATCGGCGTCGCCATCGGCACCGTCGCGCTCGTCATCCTCGGCTTCGCCGCGCTCAAGCTCGGGCTCAAACTCCCCTACTTCAAGATCCTTCTCATCACCGCCGGCCTCATCGGCATCGTGCTCGTCACCTTCGTCGGAAACACCGTCCGCGGCGCGCAAACCGTCGGCTGGATCCCCGTCCACCGCATGATGCCCGGCTCATGGCCCCAATGGGTCGGCAGTTGGCTGGGCCTCTACAACACCTGGGAAAGCATCATCGCCCAGGTCATCGTCGTTTTCGTCGTCCTCGGCACCTGGCGCGTCGCCCGCTGGTCCGCCAAACGCAAAGCTGCCAAAAACCAAGCCGAACGCGATGCCCGCACCCCCGCCCCCGCCATCTAACCGGGAGCGCTGGCGTCCCGCCGGCTCCCAATCACAACCCTCCCCCGACATAAGCGATCCGTCACCCCTTCACCCTGCTCACACCTCAATCCCTCTCCAAAAAGAACACGGCTTCAAACCCTACTCCCCTTGATCCCGCTTCACCACCAGCCGCTTGCCTATCCCCGCACCCACCCTCTCTTCGTAAATCTCTCTTCAAAATCCCGTCCGTCAAAAATCACGCGCCAGAAAACTCTTCAAAAGCACACCCACCTCCCCCTCAAACCCCACATTGCACCCGGAAACACCACTCACTCCAATCATGCAATAAATATCAACATATTATATCAAGGCACTTCAACCCCGTCAAGGGAATATTTATAGTTATTTTATACACAATTCACCTAATCCTCTGCACAACCCCTCTGACCACACACCCCTTCCCCTCCACCCCCAACCACCCCCCGCGACAATCATGCAATTGCACCACCCACCCCATCCCCTCTATGCTATTGGGCTTTGATTCTCACTCGCAAGAAACCATATGGCGGCTCAACCCGACAACATGCACCCCTGCCCGGCACACGCTGACCAGATCGCTCTTGATCTGCTGCCCCCCGATCAGCTCGCCCTCGTCACCTCCATCGAAGCCCAGGATGCGGACCTCGCCCGCCTCATGGCCATGGGCGTCTGCGTCGGTCGCCAGATCCGCATGGTGCAAGCCGGTGACCCCATGATCCTCTTCGTCCTCGGCGCGCGCATCGGCGTCTCCGCACGCATGGGCAAGCGCGTCCTCGTCTCACCCTGCCCCCCCTCTCAGGGAGAGCACAAATGACCACGCAAACCCCTCCTCCAAAAAACATCTCCCTTGATGTCCGCCCGCAAAACACCTCTCAATACCCCTGCATCGCCCTGATCGGCAATCCCAACGCCGGCAAAACCACCCTCTTCAACGCACTCACCGGCCTGCGCGCCAAAACCGCAAACTTCCCCGGCACCACCCTCGAATGCCGCATCGGCCGCGCACGCCTTCAGGACAAACCCGTCGACGTCCTCGACCTCCCCGGCCTCTACAGCATCGAAGACTTCGCCGCTGAAGAACGCGTCGCCCGCGACGCACTCCTGGGCGCCATCCCCGGCGTCCCCAAACCCAGCCTCGCCATCCTCATCGTCGACGCCACCAACCTCAAACGCAATCTCTTCCTCGCTGGCCAGGTCATGGACCTTGGCATCCCCGTCGTCGTTGCCCTCAACATGACCGACCTCGCCCAGCGCGACGGCATCAACATTGACGCCCAAAAACTCCAGACCACGCTCGGCTGCCCCGTCGTCCCCATCGTCGCACGCACAGGCAAAGGCATCGACGATCTCGCTGGCGCCGTCCTCACCCTCCTTGGCACACCCGACGCCAAGCCCAAGGACACCGGCTGCGGCGCATGCTCCGGCTGCAAATACACCGCCCGCTACGACTGGGCCGAAAAAATCGGCGCCGATGTCGCCACCGATCCCCACTCCTCCGCCGGCCGAAAAACACAGGCCATCGACCGCTTCCTCACCCACCCCGTCATCGGCATCCTCGCATTCCTCTCCGTCATGGTCGCCGTCTTCGCCATGATCTTCTGGATCGCCTCCATCCCCATGGACATGATCGACTGGATCTTCTCCACCTGTAAGGATTACACCGGCGCGGGCATCGACTATCTCACCGCAAACCTCGCCGACGGCGGGCTCAAATCCTTCCTGGATGGCGACTTCAAATCCCTCCTCACCGACGGCATCATCGGCGGCGTCGGCGGCGTCCTCATCTTCCTCCCCCAGATCTGCATCCTCTTCTTTTTCCTCTCCATCCTCGAAGACAGCGGCTACCTCGCCCGCGCAGCCTTCGTCATGGACCGCCTCATGCGCCGCGTCGGTCTCCCCGGCAAAGCCTTCGTCCCCATGATCAGCGCCCACGCATGCGCCATCCCCGCCGTCATGGCCACCCGCTCCATCGACGACAAGCGCGACCGCCTCGTCACCATCCTCACCATCCCCCTCCTCTCCTGCTCCGCCCGCATCCCTGTTTACACCATGCTCGCCGCGCTCCTTTTCGTGAATAACCCCCTGGCCGCCTCGCTCGCTTTCACCGGTGCTTATGTCCTGGGCATCCTCGCCGTCCTGACCGTCGCCTGGGCCTTAAAGAAAACCGCCCTCCCCGGCGACACCGCCCTCCTGGTCCTGGAGCTCCCCAGCTACAAAACCCCCAGCCTCAAAACCGCCGCCCTCACCATGATCGACCGCGCTAGCGTCTTTGTTAAAAAAGCCGGCACCGTCATCCTCCTCGCTTCCATCATCCTCTGGGCTTTGGCCACCTACCCCAAGTCCGACGCCCCCGCCGCCGCCCTTGAACTCCAGACCCAGGCCCATGACGTCCAATCCCAGGCCGATGCCCTCCAGTCCCGCAACACCCAATCCGCAGGTCCCGTCAAAGCCGACCAGGCCACCCTGCCGGATTCCGCCAAAGCCTCTCCTCAGCTTGCCGACGCCCAGGCCGCCCAACTCCAGGAACTCACCGACAAAGCCCAATCCTTAAACGACCAGGCCGACCTCCTCACCCAGCAGAACACCCTTCGCAATTCCTTCGCCGGACGCATCGGTCATTTCATCGAACCCGCCATCAAACCACTCGGCTATGACTGGCAGATCGGCATCGGCCTCCTCAGCTCCCTCGCAGCACGCGAAGTCTTCGTCTCCACCCTCGCCGTCGTCTACGGCATTGGCAAAGAAGCCCCCGACGGCGACGAACAAACCCAGGCCTTCAACCAGGCCATGCGCGAAAAAACCCGCTCCGACGGCACACCCGTCTTCACCTTCGCCACCGCCCTCTCCCTCCTGGTCTTCTACGTCTTCGCCATGCAGTGCATGTCCACCCTCGCCGTCGTCCGCCGCGAAACAAACTCCTGGCGCTGGCCCCTCTTCCAATTCGCCTACATGTCCGCCCTCGCCTACTTTGGCGCTCTCCTCACCTACCAGATCTGCATCCACTTCTTCCCCGGCGCATAGCCCCTCCTACCGCTCCCCATCCTCCGCCATCTCCACCGCCGCCCCCGTTCCCCCAAGCACACGCCGCATCTCCTCCTCCGCATCCTTCGCTTTAAGCACAAAAACACACTCCGGCCCCATCTGCACCTTCTTCTTCAAAAGCGCCTCCACCACCGGCCTCGCATCATCCAACTGCACCCGCCCGCTCACCTTCAATTCTTTCAGCGATGGGTTTGCAATCAACGCCGCAACCCCTGCCCCCTCCACCTTCACCACCTCAAACCGCGGCAATATCACCGCCACACGCTCCAATCCCGGCCACTTGCCCAGCGCCGCCCAACTCTCTCCCCCCATCGCGCGGCTCGGCACCATCACCAATTCCTCGATCCCCCCATTCCCCGCCAGCGCAAGCAACTGCCCATCGCTTACCTCGCACTGCTCCACCACCAGCCTCCTCAGCTTCTTTCGCGATACCAGCACCTTCACCAGCGCATCATTCACCACCATCCCCTTCACCGTCACCGCTGAAACTTCATTCATTCCCTCCAGCGCATCGCTGGCTCCCTCCGGCAGCGCGTAAATCGGTGCCTCCAGGCTTCCTCTCCCTGTCAGCACCACAAAATCATGCTCCAAAACAATCTTGCGGTACCGACCGTAATGCGCCACCGGGCAGAGCCATTGGTGCGCCGCAAAATGCACCCACTCAAACCACGATCTGCTCCAGGGATAAACAGTTCCCCGATTGATCTCACGACTCAGATTGTTATCCATCCCGGCCTCATCCCAGACGCTTGGAGCTTTGCCAAGCCCAAACATAAATCCGCCATGCGGCCGCCCCCTCGCCGCATTCCCGAACATCAGCCGGATTCCATAAAAGCACCATCTGCGCCAATCTTTCAGTTCTCTCTCCAGCGACGTGATTCCCGAGGATCCCACCTCCGCACGTCCTCCCACAGCCGCCAGTTCCGCCACCAGCTTCTCCTTGGTCGCCTCCGTATCCCGCGCCGCCAGCCACGGCCCAGGCAACATCACCACGAGCAACAAAACGACCACCACCGCCGGCATCATCAACACCACACCCACGCAAGCCTTCCTCCGGCTCACCCGTCCCTGCATCAATTCATTCTCATCCGCCGCCGCATGCCCACACTCCACGCACGTCACCACCCCGGCCCCCAGTCCCCGCATGTCATACCCGCACTTGGCGCACCTGGGCGCGGCATCCCGCCGCCTGGGCCAAAGCCCCCGCTTCATCCAATAACCACCCCACACCGCCAGCACCAGCGGCAAACCAAAATCAATCAAATATTCCCAATACGCCAAATCTCAACCTCATCACCCAAAAATCAAAAAAATAAAACAATCCCCCATCACCATACCTCATCACTCCTCCGCCATATCCACATTCATCGCCCCCTTCTGTATCATCCGCCTCATCACCGGTGTCACCTCCGACTCCTTAAACACAAACACCATCCCATGGCTGAACACAACATCTTTACTCTCCAACACCTTTCCCATCTCCGCCGTAGCGCTCAACCGCACCCGCGCACTCATATTCACCTTTGCAAGCGACTTCGCCTTGATGAAACGCGCAAAATCTCCATCCTCAACCTTCCACTCCCCAAGCGGCAAGCTGAACGTCACCTCTTCCAGTGACGCCCACTGGCCCAACGCCTTAAGCGTCTCCTCACCCACCTTGTAATTGCCGGTCATCACCAGCGTCTTAATGTTCGGATTCTTTCCCAACCGCGCCAATTGCGCACCCGTGATTTTCACATAATCGAAAGACAACGCCTTCAGTCCCGGCATCGACACAATCGCGTCCACCAGCGAGTCATCCATTTCAATGTATCCAACTTCCAGCCGTTCCACCCCAGCCACGCCCCGCAGCGCTTCGCTGACCTGCTTAGGTACCCGAATCACTTCACCACCCCGGCTCGTGACGGACATTCCGACCACCCGCTTGATCGCCCCACTACGCCCATTCGCTAGTGCTTCAAAAAATTCCATTTCCGTGTGGTTGAACCGGCTGAAGTGGCGCACTGGAGATAAAAACATGTGCGCCACATAAATGAGATATCTCTCTCCGCCCACATCCGTTGAAACACAACAAAAAATTTGGTCCTTAAGCGTAATGTCCCACCCCGCCAAATCTTTATTTATCCGGTGGTCATACTTCACAAACCCATCTTCCAAAACCTCCGGATCTGCCACCCCCCAGGTGTCATAATCAAAAAAATCTGGCTCCCCCTCTTTCGCTCGTTCAGTGGTGAGCCAATACCAACCTCTGCGAATCTTCGTATATCCCCATACGGCAATCGGATTGGGCGGAATTGGACGTAACACTTGTGGTGCGTCTTCAACAATCTCCAAATCCAATCTCACCGGTGACGTATCAGAAAGTTCCGCGGCAAACTTAAACACACGATCCCGGCTTGCCGCATTTGGATCCGTCTCCTGAATCGGCTCATACAACTCAATCGGTCCCTGAGTCATCACCAACACCCCCGCAATCCAAAACATCGGCAAAATCAAAACCACTCCACCCGCCACCTTTTTCCAATTCCGCTTCCTCCCCGAAAGCTCCCGCTCATTCACTGCCGCCCGCCCACACTCCGGGCACTTCATCCCCTCCGTCTCCCGCATGTCATATCCGCACTTTTCGCATCTTCGCGCCAGCCAGTGCCACTTGGGTTTAAATCCCCACCAAATCAACCACATCCCCGCGCAAGCCATCGCCGCCGGAATCCCAAAATCAATCCCAAGCTCACAAGCCTTCCAGACTTCCATAAACCTCTTTACATGAGTTTCTCACACGGCAAACCAATCAATCATCCTATCCCCAACCTCATTCCTCCTCTTTGTAAATACCTCTTCAAAGTCAGTTAAATCTTGTAAAGAATTCTCCTTCCCCTATCTCTCCACCACTTTCGCCCCCAGCTTCCCAAGCACCTTCGCATCTTCCGCCGCCATCCCCTTCTCATATATCAATGTCAACCCTTCGTCTGCCTTAAATGTTTCCTCCGTCTTGCTCGTCTTCCGTACCAAAACCGTTTTCGCATAGTCATCAGGCCGCAGTATCCCCTTCATCTGCAGGCTTCGTGTCCCCTTTGATTGATCAAAGGCCGCATAAACAGCGGCCAACGATTCATCCTTCGCCTCTCCCTCACCACGCCACGAAAGCTCAACATGCCGATACTTCGAAAAACCCGGTGGACTCATCCAACCCACCAGGCCCGCCAGATCCGCATCTGTCAACGGACGGTCCAGTTCAATCGTCAACTCCGTCAAGTCATCCTTGCCCGCCAACGCATCCTGAATCGCTCTCGGCGACGCACTGACATGCCCCATCCTCAAAGAAACCAGCCCGTCGTGCTCCTTGATCATCTCCATCACCCGGTCATCGCAAGTCACGCCGATAAAATTCATCCTGGCCATCTGGGTTGCCCGTGACATCCGTCCCAATGTCTCACGCGGCATTTCCACCGGCTCACCCTCGCTACTCGCTTGACCCTCGCGCCCTCCCCACACATAAAACATGTTCACATCGCCATGCCGCCAAAAATACCGGCCATGATGCAGCACCGGATACACCCACGCATGCACCATAAACCGCGCACGTGTCAGCATGATCGGACTGTTAATATCAAAGCGGGATTCCGGCCCCAGCCCTGCGGTCCACACGTCATAACTCACCGTGCTTTCCAGGTACCTCCGCCTCTCATCCGCCGTTTCCCACGTCCTCTGGCTTCCGTTTGCCACGCCCCGGAATGTCGGGTCCATCCACATCCGCATCTGCCACAGCGCTTCAAACCCCAGCCGGTTTTCACGCACTGATTCCTCATGCGTATTCCACCCGCCCTCCGTCGCTACTACGCTGACCCGATTCCCCACTCCATCGCGATACACGCCAGTCGCCTGCCATATCGTCCACCACGTATAGCTCTTCGTCGATCCTGCAATCGCCGTAAACACCAGCGCCCATACCAGCGGCACAAACATCACTCTTCCCAACCACACCAGCTTCCACCGCACAAACCCATGCTCGATCCGCTCCTGCGTCCCCCCGCTTTTCCCGCACTCAGGACAAATCAGCCCCGCCGTCTCCCGCATGTCATACCCGCACTCCGGACAGTGCCGCGCCGGCACTTTCCGATACGTCCGCCACCCCAGCACAATCATCCACCACCCCAGCGCGGCAATCACCACCGGTATCCCATAATCCACCACCATCTCCACCCAGTACCAGTCGTCCATGCACCTGCCCCGTAAAAACGACTTATCTCGTTGCTCCTCAACTCTACCTTCCTCGCGCAAAAACACATGCTTTCATTTTCAAAAATCCCTTGAATTCCAAAAATCCCCCGATATACTCCCTCCCTCGCAAACCACATAAACCTTCCGAACGTCAACCGCAGCGGCCACGCCCTAATCAAGCGCACAGCCGATCCCCTCTCCCTTTTTCTCAAAGACAACACCGAACCTTAACGGGCTTGGGCTCCCTCCACGCCTTGCTGTTCCCTTGACCTTTGCGGTCCAGGCGCGCGGCAGCGTTCTCCATTCACCTTTGCCGTTCCCTCGCTGGTTGCTTGAACCCGCAGCGGCATCCCATTCCCCCCATCGCCCCGTCGCCAGGACACAACCCTCCACCACACGCGAAACACCAATGCCATGATTTCCTCCACCCTCCTCCATCCCGTCACCTTCCAGGACACGCGCGGCACAACGGACTCCCCCACCCCCGCCCCCTTCGCCCCTTACCAGGCCATGGCCCATGCCCTGCGCTCTTTGCTTGCATCTCACAATCTCCCGCATTACCGCCTCTTTATCCTTTACGACGATGTCTTTGACGCCGCCCGCGCCAACACCATCGCCCAGATCTGGCCCGACACCCGCCGCTTTGATCCTGATATCCCTGCCGCCCCGCACGCTTTTGACGTTATCACTGAGTCCAGCGACAACAGCGCCGGCCCCCAGGGCCTCCAGCACAATCATGCCGGCATCTGGCACATTCCCTCCGAATCCGCCTTCGTCTATCGCGTCCACTGCCTTGATAAGGATCTCTATAAAAGCACGCTCACCCTTGCCGCCGCGCCGGATGCTTCGCGCCTTGTCTCTTTTCTCACCCGCCTGGTCAATCACGCACAATCCCAACGCCGCATCCAGCGCCGCTGGACGGTTCTGCGCTCCGGCTACGCCACCGAGGACGGCAGCCTCATCGACAGCGCTCCCGCCCTGGACGATCTGATTCTCTCCGGCAGCTTTGTCAAAACTTTCCGCCAGCAGGCAGCCAGCTTCTTCTCTGATCCGATCCAAGCCCTGCACGCCAGGCTTAATCTCCCCAAATCCCGCAAAACCATCCTCTACGGCCCGCCCGGCACCGGCAAAACCACTCTTTGCCGCGCCATCGCACGCGACATCCCCGGCATCGCGTCATACCACCTGACCCCAAACGACGACTTTGACAGCTCCGACATGGACCGCATCTACCGCAAGGTCCTCGAGGACGGCCCCTCCCTCCTCCTCATTGAGGACATCGACACCCTCGTCGGCGGCGATTCTCCCCGCATCAACACGTCCAACTTCCTCAACCTCCTCGACGGCGCAAACTCCCCGCGCTCTGGCCCCACCCTGCTCCTGGCCACCACCAATCACCCTGACAAGCTTCCCGAATCCCTCATCAACCGCCCCGGTCGCTTCATGCCCA
Source organism: uncultured Phycisphaeraceae bacterium (assembly GCA_964527265.1). Classification (GTDB taxonomy): domain Bacteria; phylum Planctomycetota; class Phycisphaerae; order Phycisphaerales; family Phycisphaeraceae; genus CAZGOM01. The sequence goes on from CAZGOM010000028.1 coordinate 32,564, forward strand.
TTGAAGTCCCCCTCCCGGACCGCGCCCTGCGCTTGCGTTATCTCCAGCGAGGGCTCCCCGATCAATCCCAGGACTTCCTGGCCAAAGCCGCCGCCATCAGCCAGGGCCTCAGCTTCGCCCACTTGCAGGAGGCCATCCTCCTCTCAGGTGTCATCGCCATGAACGACAACCGCGATACCCGCAGCCAGGCCGACATCCTCGCCGCGCTTAAACACATCAACAACATCGGCGAAAGCGCCAAGCTCGGCTTCCCCTCCTCCTCCAATCGCCCCTTCGGCTTCACTCCAAGGGACCCAAACACCCAACCCGACACCGACACGGACGCTGCATAGCCCAAATCTCGCCCCCCCCTCAAAACAGCAACACCCGCCATTTCGGGGGCGGGGTTGCTGTTTTTCTATCTTTTCTATCTTGACTCGAGACCCGGGACTCTGGACCCGGGACTCGTCTTCACCTGTTCGCCCGCTTGTCGATCGGCATCAGCAGCGTCGCGATGTTCTCGCAAAGCCGATCCCCCACGCGCCGATAGTCATCGTAATACTTGGGAATATCCGCAATGATCGCTTCCGGGTTCCCCCCCGCCTGCGTCACAAATGCATCTTTCGCCCGCTTCGCCAGTTCCGCCTGGTTCCATTCAAAGTGGTACTGGAACGCATACGTCTTGTAGCCGATCTTAAACGCCTGCGTGCGGCATGATTTGCTTCCGCAGAAGCTCATCACACCCGGCGGCAACGCTGTCACTTCCTGCCCATGCAGGTGAAACTGCATCGTGTCCCACGGAATCCCCTGGTAAATCGTCTCCATCGTCCCGGGGAACACGATCTTCACATTGTGCCAGCCCACTTCAGGGTTGGGCTTCGGCTGCGGCGCGTCCGCCGGCGGCGTCTCGCCGGGCTTCACAGGGGGCACCGGCGTCATCATCGGGCCCACTTTCCCACCATGCGCCACCGCAATCATCTGCGCACCCAGGCATATCCCCACCACCGGCAGGCCCACATCGTGCGCCTGCTTCAGGTAAGCGATCTCCTTGGCGATCCACGGGTATTTCTCCCCTTCATCCACATTCTGCGGCCCACCCATGGAAAGCACGCCGTCCACATTGTCCAGGTCCGCCGGCAGCGGCTGACCCAGGTCCAGGCGGATGTAGCGCAGTTGATGGCCCTGATTGGCCAGGGTTTCGCCCAGGCGGCCGGGACCTTCTTCGGGATGGTGCTGGAAGACGACGATGCTCATGGGAATATCCTTGGACTTCCGAGGGGCTTGCGGGGCGGGATGAAAACCCGCCGATTTTGAGGCCGGGATTGTAACAAATCCTCTTCCAGCCACTATGATGTAGGCATCACATGCCGGGGATTTCCCTTTGACCACGCTCGCCTTCGCCGCCCTCACCTGCATCAAGTGCAGCTATCCGCTGCCGGGTTCAACGCCCGATGTCCACTGCCCCGAATGCGGCGTCAGCGCGCTGCAAACCCTCGCGGCCAGAAATTTCACCGGCTTTGACCGTCGCTGGCTCGGCAGCATCAAGCGCGCCGTGGCCCTCTGCTTTGGCACGCAATTGACTCTCCTGTTTCTAACCTGGCTCTCGGTGGAGTACTTTGCTGCTCTGCTTAAGAATCCCAATGCCGACCCCGCTCTCCCCGAAGCCGTGACCGGTGCCCTGGTCATCCTTCTCACCTTCGCCAACGGCTGGGTTCTCTGGCGTTTGACGGGCACGGAGCCAAACGGCTTCCACAGCACCGCTTCTCCGGCCAGGTGGCTTCTGCTTGCCGCAAACTTCCTGGCGCTCATCATCAGCACCCTCCTCCTTGGCGAGAGCATCAAGAGCGAATCCCGGTCCGTCCTGCTCTTGCCCCTCCAGCTCCTGCACTTTCCGTTCTCCTCCGCCGCGTTCAACGGCGCGTGCTACCTGATGGCCTGCCTGGCCCGCGCGGCGGGCCTGCGATGTCTGCGATCCGCGTTGCTCTGGATCCTGGCCGCATCCGTGTTTGCCGACCTGATGTCCTTCATATCCCTATGCTTCATCGCCGCCGTCATCTATGGTAAACCCCTTCTCTCGGGCCACATGAGCATCACCCTCATGGCCCTTTCATCCTCTCTGGCCATGATCATCACCGTTGCCCTGCTGGTGGCCATGGCCTTCTTGTGGTTTGCCCTTCGCCGCGCCGCCAGGCGGCCCGCCGAAATCTCCGAACGCCCGGAAACCGCGCGGGCCACGCCATGACCAACACATCGAGCGCCTTTGCCCGCGCTCTGAGGCGGCCCCATCGTTTATCATTTTCAAGTTCACCTTGAACCAGAAAGGCCCCCCATGATCCGTTTCTCAAATCCTTACGCAAACCTCTCCGGCGGCCAATGGCTCAAGGGCAACCTCCACTGCCACTCCAATCGCAGCGACGGCTGGCGCACTCCCCAGGGCGTCATCGATGACTACGCCGCCCGCGGCTATGACTTCCTCATGCTCTCCGACCACGACATCTTGAGCGCACCCGCAGATTACGCCCAATGGAACCCGCGCGGCATGCTCCTCATCAGCGGCAACGAAGTCTCCGCCGACGGCGTCCACATCCTCCACGTCGACGCCGACCGCCTCGTCCCCCCTCACAAAAACCGCCAGCAAGTCCTAAACGCCATCGAAAACTCAAAGGGCTTCGCCGTCGTCGCACACCCAAACTGGACAAAATCATTCGACCACTGCCCCATGGAACGCCTCCTCAACTGGACCGGCTACCTCGGCATGGAAGTCTTCAACGGACTCGTCCAGTCCCACGCCGGTTCCGCCTACGCCTCCGACAAATGGGATCTCGCACTTACCTCAGGAAAACGCGTCTGGGCCTTCGCCAATGACGACAGCCACCACGGCACAACCGACACAGGCCTGGGCTGGAACGTCGTCTACGCCTACGAAAACTCCGTCAAAGGCATCATCGACGCCATGCGCGCCGGCCGCTTCTACGCCTCCACCGGCGTCACCATCCTCGATTTCCACGTCGACCGCGAATCCATCTCCATCACCACCAAAGACGCCCACCGCATCGCCGCCGTCATGGACAACGGCAAACGCTTCGACGTCGTCGACGCACCCAGCATGACCGTCAAACTTCGCCCCGACTCCGCCTATGTACGCTTCGAGTGCTACGGCGTCGGCGAACGCATGGCCTGGTCCCAACCCTTCTACGCCATGACCAAAGACTACATCCGCCAATGGCTCGTCTCCGACATCCAGCCCGGCCTCGCTCTCGCCAAAGCCCCACTCCAGCATCCCGACAACAAATCCCTCAACTGGCTCCCCATGACCCCCATTCCCGAAGGCCGCCCCGGCGACGGCTTCATGGATGTCCACGACCGCATGCAAAACCAGTCCGGCATCGTCTACCTCTCCGCCGTCATCCATTCCTCCAAACCCCAGACCGGCCAGATCTTCCTCGGCTACGACGGCCCCATCAAAGCCTGGTTCAATGGCGCACTCCTCTTCCACGGCCCAGGCGCCACCCCCGCCACCCCCGACAAAGCCGCCCTTTACGCCGACTTTAACCAAGGCGAAAACCGCCTCACCATCGCCCTCGACTCCAACGACAACAAAGCCTGGGGCATCTTCGCCCGCACCCAGCTCGACGAATAACCCTCATTTCCAGGTGATACATTTCCGGGTGGCACGGCACGCCCCGAAGGCGTGCTGTGTCTTGCCCGCGCCAACCAATCTCACGCACCCATCAAAAGATGAATGCCACCCCCTCCCTATCTCTCCATTCAAAATTCACCACTCACCCCATTCCCCTAAAATACCCCCACACCCTGGGGATTCCCGTGACCCATCCCACCACGCCCACATCCTCTCCCATCCCCGACTCCCTCACCTGCGCCTCCTGCGGCTACTTCTTACGCACTTTGGCCCCCGATGCCAACTGCCCTGAATGCGGCACGCCTATCTCCCAAAGCCTTCAGCCCCGCGGCGCGGCGCGCTTTGGAACCCGCTGGCACACCTGCTTCCGCTTTGCTCTGATCTTCTGGGCGCTCACCCTCTTCCCCCTCGCAGCTCAGTTTGCTGACTGGTCTGTCTATCACGCAATCAGGGAACACCAAACCCCGCAAACCCACTACCATCCCAACCTGTCGTGGTTGATGTACACCATCAACGGCATCCTTAAGTACATCGCCCTGCTGGCTCTGGTCTTGTGCTTCCTGCTCCCTCACTTAGCAGACAAACGCCGCACGCTGAGCACCGCCGTGCTCCACACATTGCGGGTCTCCGTCTTCTGCATCCTCTTATATCTCCTGTTCCATGTCGCCATCTGGACGTTTGGCGGTTTGGGCGCTGTCGGTGAATTCCTCCGAATCTATCCCCTGGCTTACTCCCTTTTTTCAGCCATCTGTGTCGGCTATGCCGTCCTTTTCTTGAGTCTGCCGCACATCCTGGATATTAAAGTTTGCGCTAAAACCATCCTGTTTTTCCTGGCCTCGCTGGGTGCCGCCGTGTTTCTCGCCGTGGTCGACATTCTTGGCGCGCTGGATCAGTACGGGCTCTTTAACCATGACGATCTCGGCTGCATCATCTTGTTCATATGCCATCTCTGGCTTCTGATCGTCGCTGTCTATGCGATCATCAAATCCTCTGCCACGCCCTTTCGGCACGCCGCACACGATCACGCCTTCCCGACATTTCATAGCCTTATGCGCTTTGATGCCCGCTGGCTTGCCTGCTTGTGCGCCGCGTTACTTTTCTGGGCCGTCAACCTTCTTATTTTCCTGGGATTGCGCCTTTCCTCCTTTCCGAAATTTCAGGATTTGATCTCGCAGTGGATGTTATGCAATCGCACGCTCCGATGGCTCGGCGCCTTTGGCGTTTTATGGATGCTCACGACACTGGATCCAGCTGCGCGTCCAAGCGCCATGCATACGTTAAAGCGCTGGACCATTCGCCTTGCCGCGTTTGTCCCTGTCGTCTACGAGTGCGCCCGCGAATATGTTTTATACTCCGGAAACATCACAGCTTTGATTGCTTTTGACCGGAAATTTTTTGCCTTTGATGTCCTTCGCTACTTCGGGCTCTTCGTCTACCTCGCCCTTCCACTCGCGCTGGCCAGAAAACTTCAAATCAATCTCACCCTCAGATCCGCCGTGCTCTGGGGTACTCTTTCCATCTTGATTATCCTGCCCATCCTCTATCGCGCGTCGGAAAGCCTGGAGCGCCTCCTGCAGCCAGGCGTCTTTCTACCCGCTAACTTCAAGCCTTACCCCGTCCTGGACATGATCTCCTCCGTAACCAGCATGCTGCTCGCTGGCTATGTCCTCGTCGAGGCCTCCCTCGCACTGGCGCAAAAGCGCCGGGCGCATCTCGATACCCTTGCATAGCCCGCCCCACACCCTCACCCCAGTTCCGGCAGTTTCCCCGGCGCAGGCTTGCCCTTCTCCCATTCACCCGCGGGCGAAATGCCTCGCGCTGCTTCGACGCCCTTTTGCCGCGCCGCTGCTTCTTCCGCCGACCATTCCACCTTCGCCGCCGCCTGGCTTCCGGCCGCCGGCACCGCCTGCCCCGGCAGGTAAATCTCCAGGCTCCGCGCCAGCCTCAAAATATCCATCACCAGCCGCTCGCGCTCGCGAAACTCCGTCGTCCCGTCCATCACATCAAATCCCACCGAAATCACCAACTCATAAGCCCCCGCAAGGATGTTGTTCACCCACACCTCATACCCCTCCTTGCGGGTGTAAGGATGGTTGCGGATCAGCTCCCGAACGCCTGCCGTGAACGCCATTAATTGTTGAGGCGTCGTGTCATTCTTCAGGTTGATCAACGTCCGCCACCGCCGAAACCGCCGGCTCCCAAAGTTATTCACCTCGGCATTAATCAAGTTCGCATTGGGCAATGTCACCTGCGAATCATCAAACGTCCGGATGCGCGTCGACCTGAAACCCACTTCCTCGATCTCACCCTCCGTCGCGCCGATCTTCACCCAATCGCCCACCATGAATGGACGGTCAAAAAACACCGTCACCGAACCAAACAAGTTCCTGATCGAATCCTGCGCAGCAAGCGAAATCGCCAAACCCGCAATACCCAGACCCGCCAGCCAACCCGTGATATCCATCCCAAACACGTTCTGCGCCACCACCAGCGAAAACACGATCACCAGGAAAATCCGCAGTGTCTTCCTCACCAGCGGCACCACCTGGTCGTCCAGCTTGTTTTCCGTCTTCTCCGCCAGCTTCCGCATGATGGCGTCCAGCACATCCACCAGGTTGTACATCAGCCAGCCCACCGCCAGGATGTACAAAAACAGCATCGCCGAATCCGTCACATCATGCAGCTTTGGCTCGATGTAAATCATCTGCAAGCCCACGGACATGCCGATCGCTACGATCACCAGGCTCGCCGGTGCCGCCGTGTTCTGTACCGCGATCCCCCGCAGCGGCGCACCTTTTTCACGAATTTTCTGCCCCACCTTCGACAGCGTCGCCTGCACGATCTTCCCCACGATCACACCGCAAAGGATCGCCGCCAGCAGCCCGCCCCATCCCAGCATCGATGTCCTCAAAAAGCTCGGCCCAAGCAGCGTCACCATCCGCCCGTCATCCACCACATACTTGGGCGGCAGATCCCGCACCGCGTCATACAGTTTCCCGATGTTGTCCACCGTCTGCGTTGCAAACACCCACTTCCCCGAACCATCTTTCACCAGCATGATCCGCGGGTCCACGCTTGCCGGGATCTTCTGCTTCAGCCAGTCATGCGCCTTGTTGCGTGGAAAGTACCGGTACCGGTCGATCGCTGTCCGCGCCACTTCCCCCGCGTCGGGCAAGTCCGCCGCCTTCACTTCCCCGATCCGGTCCAATATTCCCAGAAGCTGCTCCGCCAGCACCATTTTGTCCGCTTTGGAATCCGTTGGCCCCAGGCATGCCGCCGCGTCCAGCGCCGCGCGGTCGTCGTTGTTGCGCGCCCGCTCCATCGCCTTCAAAAACGTAAACATCGTCTCCCGCGGGCTGTCCATCCCCGGCGGCACTGCCGCGCTCGGCTGCGTTGCCGCAGCAGCGGCCACAGGCTCCGCTCCCCCCTCCTGCGCCAGTACAAATCCTGACGCGCCCAGCCCGCACCACAACCACACCACCATCGCCACAACCACCACAAATCGCTTGCATATCATCATTTATGTCCTTTTCCAGTCCCCGTTGTCGACCTCTGTCAAAAATTCAGATTCTTCATTCCCTCTCCCAATCCCCTCCCTTTCAAGCACACGTTAATTTAGCATGGCTCTCATGAAATATCTGATTCCCCTTTCAATCACCGCCCTCCTCTGCGCCGCCGCCTTCGCCGCCGATCCCCCCGCCTCCCAACCCGCAACACAGCCGTCCACCCAGCCCGCCACCGAAACAGACGCCGCCAAGCTCACCGCCCTCGCCGACAAGCTCCCCGGCATCAAGGTCGATCTCAAAAACAAAACCGTCGACCTCCAAGCCATCGTCGCCACACCCGACGCCAAATGGCTCGAACTCCTCGTCTGCACCAAAGGCACCCGCGAATACGAAGCCATCATGACCGTCACCGCCCGCCCCACCCACGTCCACCTCGCCCTCCTCATGATCGGCATGGAACCCGGTGCCCCCATGCAATGGCTCAACCAGGGCGAAGGCAAGCCCATCAAAGTCGTCCCCGCCTCCGGCTCAAAAATCAAAATCACCCTTCTCTACGAAAAAGACGGCAAACAAGTCGAAATCCCCGCCAACGAATGGGTCCTCGACGCCCAGACTAAAAAAACCCTCCCCGACGACATCTGGCTCTTTGCCGGCTCCCGCATGAACAACGATCCCAACAACAAGATGTACTACGCCGACGCCTCCGGCGCCGTCATCACCCTCGTCAACTTCGGCGACGACCTCCTCACCCGCCCAAACAACAACACCAACAACGATGGCAACGACCACTTCGCCGTCAACCCCGCCGCCATTCCCCCCAAAGACACCAAAGTCACCATCCGCCTCCAACCCGCCAAGTAGTTCCGCTAAGTAATTCCCACCAAAAAATAAGGCAGGCAACCTAATTGCCTGCCACCCAACAACTTCGATCTATAACCAGACCCCAGACCTTGAACCCCAGACCCCTACCCTACTCAGCTCTGATCGCTTCTAAACCCCGGCACCGCTCCCGTGATATTCACAAACTTGATGTACGAAACCTTCTTGTCCTGCCCGATCCCCACAATCACCACCGTGTCACTCTGGTGCGGCGTATAAGGCACAATCGGCCCGCGGCTCGCAAGAATATAGTGCAACTCCTGCGTCACTCCCAACTCACCATTAGTCTGCATCTGACGCACCGACGTCGTCGCGTTCGGCTTGCCCATCCGCTCATAAGCCTGCTCCGCCGAATCACCGCGGCTTAAAAGCTGCCCCGCCAGAATCAAACGCTTCGCATCCGCCTCCTGCATCCGATATGCAAACGCCTGCTGCGTCGGCGCCAGCGCCTTCTCCTGTGTCTTGCTGAAGATCGCAAGCATCCCCGCACCCAGTGTCAGGGCCAGGGCCACAAGGGCCAATCCTTCGATCATCCCGCCGTGTTTTCGCATATAAACGCCCTCCCGGAAAAAGAGAAAACCACCGGTCTTCTGTTCAATCAAGGCATGGATTGAATCTTGCCACGAATCCTCAGACGACCGGCTGAAATGTCTACCTTCAACACAGACGCATGATGCCTGCACATGTTCCACATAATCATACGCACCACCACTTCCCCGGTTCAAGTTTTATACGCGCCTATTTGACGCGGAACAAACCCTGAATTTAAAGCGCAGTGCCATACACTTGGCACTTTTCTTGACATTCATATTCAAGTAATTGCAACTGATACTCAATATCTCAACCAAGTCGCCAGCCCCGCCTCAACTCTTCCTCCCTAACCCATCCCTCGTCCCTTATCCCTTTCCCTCCACCTTTCCTCCCCCGTCTGGTGATTTGTTCCGCATTCAAGTACCATGGAGCGCCTTTTTCCCAAGCCGCCTCCGCATTCTCAAGGACCCGCCATGGAAGCTGGAATCGTCGGTCTCCCCAACGTCGGCAAAAGCACTCTGTTCAACGCCCTCACCGCGGCAAATGTGCTCGCCGCTAACTACCCCTTTGCCACCATCGAACCCAATGTCGGCGTCGTCCCCGTCCCTGATCCCAGGCTCCAAATCATCCACTCCTTCATCAAAACCGACAAAGTCATTCCCGCTGCGCTCCGCCTGGTCGACATCGCCGGCATCGTCCGCGGCGCATCCCAGGGTGAAGGCCTTGGCAACAAGTTCCTCACCCACATCCGCAACGTCGACGCCATCCTCCATGTCGTCCGCTGCTTTGAAAACACCGACATCATGCATGTCGAGCACTCCGTCGATCCCATCCGCGACATCGAAACCATCGACACCGAGCTCATGCTCGCCGACCTCCAGTCCGTCGAAGGTCAGCTCGAAAAGGCCAAGCGCCTCGCCAAGTCCGGTGACAAGGAAGCCAAGCTCAAAGCTGAAGCCCTTGAAAAATGCCTCACTGTCCTCTCCGCCGGCAAGCCCGTCCGCACTCTCCTCGATGGGAGCCAGGACGACGTTCAGGCCATGATCAAGAGCCTGCAGTTCATCACTGCCAAGAAAGTTCTTTACGTTGCCAACGTCGACGAAAGCGATCTCAACGGCACCGGACCTCTGGTCACCAAGGTCCGCGAACGTGCCAAGGCCGAAAACGGCGCCGTCGTCCCCGTCTGCGCAAAGCTTGAATCCGAATTGGCCGAGCTCGACGACAAGGACCGCCAGGAAATGCTCGAAAGCGTCGGCTTGAAAGAGCCCGCCCTCGCCTCTCTGGCCCGCGAAGCCTACAAGCTTCTTGGCCTCCAGAGCTACTTCACCGCAGGCGAAAAAGAAATCCGCGCATGGACCATCCCCGTCGGCGCCACCGGCCCCCAGGCCGCCGGCGTCATCCACACTGACTTTGAACGCGGCTTCATCCGCGCCGAAGTCTACACCGTCGCTGACCTCCAGAACCACAAGTCCGAAGCCGCCATCAAAGCCGCCGGAAAGCTCCGTGCCGAAGGCAAGGCCTACGTCATGCACGATGGCGACATTGTCCACTTCCTTTTCAATGTCTGATTTTGTCTACGAATCGCTTGAGAAAAAACCACAAAAACGCCTTTTTATGAATCCGCCCGATATTGACCGGCCAAACCGTTTAGGTAATCTAGGGGTTTGGTTCGTTTGATGACCCAGGTGGGGAGCCTGCATGACGACGATTACGAGCTGGGCGCCATACTTTCAAAGCGCCATCCGTGCAAAGGGAAGAGCCTATCAACGCGAAGGACGCGTCAAGCTTCTCACTCCCCAAAAGGGTGAAGTCGCGCGCGCTGAGGTCAAGGGATCCCAATCCTATGTCGTGGTGGTGATGGGCCATCAAGCCGGCTCCACCGTGCAATGCACCTGCCCGGTCTTCCGGTCCGGCGTCTATTGCAAGCACATCTGGGCCACCCTTCTTGAACTGGGACAATCCGCCTACGGCCAGGCCAAAAACGGCGCTCAAGCCGCAAACGCGGGGCAGTCCGTCCAGGCCGCCGCGCCGGCCTCCACGTCTGAGCAGGAATCCTCCCAGCCGGCGCCTTCGGATGACGACGGCGGCATGAACCGCATGCCCAAGGCGAAAAAGAAAGACGGCTCCGCCCCCACACAGCGCCACAGCGAGCCCGCCTGGTCCAGCCGCCTCACTCTCCTTCGCCCAAACGATCCCGACCCTGCCAATGACGCAGGCATCAACCTCGCCCAGAAACAGCTCTGCTATTGCGTCAGCACCGAGCAATCCGCCATGCACGGCGCACTGGTCGTCTGCCTCCGCCAACGCGAGTCCACCAGCGCAGGCTGGACGCGCCCCCGCCGCTATCGCATCTCCTCTCGTCAGACGCCCAAGCTCCCCGACCCCATCGACCGTGAGCTCTGCGCCGCCCTGCTTGGCGCTGAACCCGTCGTCTATAACGACCTGGATTCCTCCCAGGCCGTCAAAACCCCCGAAGCCGACACCTTCATCATCTATGCCGGCTGGCGTTCCCTCCTCAAGAAAATCTGCGACACCGGCCGCGCCTTCCTTGAACGCGAAACCGGCGATCCCGTCCCCCTGGCCTGGGAACAAGCCGTGCCGTGGCGTCTCTGGGCCGCGGGCCTCGAAGACCGCGAAGGCATCAACCTCAAGCTCGAACTGCGCCGTACCGACCAGCGCATGAGCATCGATGATCCGGACCTCGTCCTGGGCGGGCCCGACGGCATCCTCATCAACGAACACACCGGCACCCCCTTCGACGACCACGGCGCAACCCGCTGGGTCGGCCTCTTCCGCGATGACGCCCGCTATGGTCGCAAACGCGGCGACTTTATCGTCCCCTTCGACGATGTCCCCCGTTTCGTCGAACGCCTCTTCTCTATGCCCAACCTCCCGGAAATCGACCTCCCCGAGGAACACTGCCCCGCCGTCGAAAAGCCCGAGCCCGTCCCCCACGTCGAAATCAACGGCGCCTCCCAGGACACCGGCACCCTTGTCGACGCACCCAAAGGCCAGCTCGTCGCCCGCGTTGAGTTCCTCTACGGTCAGGCCGGCGTCGCCCCCTCTGCTCCCGGCGCGTTCATCATCCAGAAGGAACCCGCGCTCCGCGCCAAGGAAGCCTCAGACCTCGAAGCCGCCGAAGCCCTCTACGTCGAAGATTCCGGCGTCCAGCCCGGCGTCGATGGCGACCTGGGCACCGGCCTCGACGACTCCGGCGCAGACATTGAGCTCGATGCTGAAAATGCCTCTCCCGGCATCAACCTCGTCGGCCACAAAATCATCCGCCGCTCCCCCATGCAGGAGCAGTCACACCTGGCCTTCCTGGTCAACCAGGGTTTCAGGCCCCACCCCGTCCACGCACCTGATGCCCTTCTGCTTCCCGTTAAACAGCTCCATGTCGCGACGGAAAAACTCCTCGCCCAGGGTTGGAAGGTCAGCGTCGATAAGAAAGTCCTGCGCAAGGCCTCCCCGCCGCGCCTGACGGTCTCCTCCGGTGTCGACTGGTTCGACATCCAGGCCATGATCGATTTCGACACAGGACACGGCATCGAACGCGTCCCCTTCCCGGAACTCCTCGCCGCCATCAAAAAAGGCAGCCGCTTCATCACCCTCAAGGATGGTTCTCAGGGCCTCCTCCCCCAGCAGTTCATCGACCAATACCACGCCTTGGCCGGCTTGGGCCAGATTCATGAGGACAAGATCCGCTTCGCCTCCTCGCAGGCCGTGCTTCTTGAAGCCATGCTCAAGGACCACTCCGACCTCCAGACCGACGAAGGCTTTGAGCAGGCACGCCAGCGCCTCAGCCAGTTCGCCGGCATCCAACCCCTGGACCCCACGCCCACACTCAAGGGCAATCTCCGCCCCTACCAGCGTGAAGGTCTCGGCTGGCTCTACTTCCTCCGCTGGCTGGGCATGGGCGGCATCCTCGCCGACGACATGGGTCTGGGTAAAACCATCCAGATCCTCGCCCTCCTCGACCGCGTCTACTCTGAAAAACGCGAAAAGCACATGCCCACCCTGGTCATCGTGCCCCGCTCCGTCGTCTTCAACTGGATCGACGAAGCCCAGCACTTCGCCCCCCATCTGCGCGTCCAGGCCTATACCGGGTCCGACCGCAAAGCCCTTCTGGAAGCCTTTAACGAACACGACATCATCGTCACAACCTACGGCTTGGTGCGCCGCGATATCAACGCCCTCCAGCAGTGCGACTTTGAATACGTCGTCCTCGACGAAGCACAGGCCATCAAGAACCCCTCCTCCCAGTCCGCCAAATCCGTCCGCCTCCTCAAGGCGCGTAACCGCCTCGCCCTCACCGGCACCCCGGTTGAAAACCATCTTGGCGACATCTGGTCCATCTTTGAATTCTTGAACCCCGGCATGCTCGGCAGCCAGACCGGCTTCGGCCGCCTCATCCGTGGCGAAGAAGGCCCCGGCGCAAAGAGCCGCCCCACCGTTTCCCTCGCCTCACCCGACATGGCCGACGATCAGGCCGAGGACATCGAAGCCATCATCCCCGAAACCGATGGCGCACTCGCTCTCCAGGGTGCAGCCGGTCCGCAAGGCGAAGCGCCTCTGGAACCCATCGACCAGGGCACCGTCCTCAATGTCACCCGCGCCATCCGTCCCTTTGTCA
>CAZGOM010000029.1:0-44949 GCA_964527265.1 uncultured Phycisphaeraceae bacterium
TGGTGGCCAGAAGGCGTGCTTCGTCGATGGGTTTGCCGACAAAGTCGAAGGCGCCCGCCTTGATGGCGTTGACGACGAGTTCGACAGGGGCGTTGGCCGTCATCAGGATGACGGGCGTATTTGGGGCCATGCGCTGGACTTCAGGGATGAGGGTCATGCCGTCGGAGGCACCCAGATTCCTGTCAAGGAGGATAGCAACGGGAGTGGTGGCGGCGAGGGCCTGCTGTGCGCCTTGCCAGTCGGTGGCGAGGACGCAGAGATACCCATGACGCTGAAGGAAGACACGGGTGATGGCCAGAAAATCCGGGTCATCATCGATGAGCAGGATGATCGGGAGGTTTTGCGTGGACATGGGCGTTTCCGCGGGCGTTTAGAGGGTTGCTGAGAGCGCGACGCGGGGGGCTCCCGGGATCCGATGGGACAACCTACCATCTTGCGAGGATTGTAAGGAAGGTGGGGGAGATGAATGGGAAGTATTTTTTATGCGTGGTGAGACTCGGACGGCCAGATTTCAATAGTAATTGTCCAATCAAGCGGATTGTGTCTGCCTGAGGAGGGTTTATTGTTGCAGAGTGGCTCATCTCAGGTACAGATTTCAAGGGTTATTACTGAGGAATGATGATATGCGGGGTTTTTATAAACATCCGTCACCCGTGGCCTCTCTCCCTGGCGTCGGGGCCAGGGAGAGAGGCCACGGGTTTACGCTGATCGAACTGCTGGTTGTGGTGGCGATCATCACTACGTTGATTTCCATTTTGCTGCCGTCGCTGGGGAGGGCGCGGGAGATGGCTAAGAAATTGACCTGCGCGGGGAATTTGAAGCAGATCAGCCTTGCCACGGCGTTATACCAGCAGGACAACAAGAACTACTTCCCGCCCAACAACCCGACGCCGACGCATGTGATGATGGGCTACATGGGGTACACGGCCGCGTCGATCAGTGCGCGCCGGCATGCTTTTTACTGCCCGGCCTCGGATGGTTTTGAGATATTGATTGCGTCGGGAACGCCGGATACGTGGGCGCAAGGAGCGTCGTACGCGTACACGGGGGGGATCCAGTCGTATGGTTACAACTCTGATTTATTAGTTGATCCTTTGAATGGTAAAAAGTGGCTGGTTTCCGTGTTTGGGGAGGGGTATGACACGTATTGCGTGCGGCGGCTGGATGAGCTCCGCTACCCGTCGGTCACTTTCTGGACGGCGGATAACGCAGGTCCTGGATTTGACAGGATTTGGGGAGCGGCGGGGCTGTCGGCCTATCGGCATGGGAGCCCGGCACCTGAGCTTGCGGCGGGTTATGACGTGAATAAGTATTACGTAAAGCCTGGGGCGGCGGGGTTCAATAGCTCGTTTACAGATGGGCATGTTGAGTTTGTGGTGTGGCAGCGGTTTTATGAATGGTCCTGGGCGCCTGGCGGATACCCGCAGGGACAGCCATTCGCGTTTTATTGAGGTGTTGTCTGCGGGCGTGCCTGTAGCTTGGCGTGGCTTTGAGGATGCCTATTTTTCCGGGCTTAGACTCCGCGAATGATGACATGAGAGACAAGACATGCTCACGCGCCCCCTCTCTGGCTGGATCAGGGTATGGCGCGTGGGCATGTGGAGTTTGTGCAATGGCAAGGGGGTGCGCATGCCAAGTAGAAATCCCAGGCATGCACCGTTTTGGTGGTTTTGATGTTGCAGATTTGCGAAAAACGCTTTTAAACTTGCGAACATGGGAAATTGTGATGGGGATGTACTTTTAGATGCGTTGTAAACCAGGTATTGGCAATGGTTTAAGATCGCTCGATGAGCGGAGAATGGGTGAAGTCGAGGTTTTTAAGACGCCTTTGAAACTGGGTTTAAGTCTCAAAATTGACTAAGATATAGTTAAATTGTCGATTTATTTTATATTGATATGATTCTTGGGACGAATATGGCTAGCCAAGTTTTTATAAAAAGAGAATGGAAATCAGTATCATGTTTCCGGTTCTGAGAGCGAGCCTCAATCACAGATCAGGGAAACAGGGAATGCAACGAACTTTCAGCCGTGGATTTACGTTGATCGAGTTGCTGGTGGTGATTTCGATCATCGCCTTGTTGATCGGCATCTTGCTGCCTTCATTGAGCAGGGCGCGTGAGGCGGCGAAGACGTCAGTGAATCTGAGTAATTTACGGCAGATGGGCCTAGGGGTGGGTTTTTACATTAATGATTCAAAGGGCTTTTTGTTTGCGCATGAAGGGTATTACCAGTCTGATCATCAGTTCGTGAGCTTGAAGGTGACGGGGTCGACGTATTCAGCACAAGCTGCGGCATTGCCGGACTTTCAGGATTCGGCTGGATTGGTATCGGCGATTGGAGCGGGAAACGTGGGATTGGCCGCGCCTTACATCACAGCGCTCAATGCGACGGCCAAAGCCCGCAAAGCGCACTGGACGGACTACATTTTTCAGTATGCCAGCGATCCGAAGCTTTATACGAGTCCTTTCCTGACCCGGCAGGATGTGGAGGCATTGAACCTTAACATTGTGATTGATGGGATTTACGGGAAGGTGAAGTGGGGCGGATACGGGTACAACCAGCACTTTATGGGGTGGGAGGCGACTGTCAACTCTACGACAGGCGTAGTGGACGTTCCGGCGTTTAATGCGAAGTTGGAGCGCGACATCACAGCGGCATCCAATACGGTGGTGGCGGGCGATTGTGCCGGGACGCGCAACGGTGTTGCGACGGCGACGCCTGCGGCCAACTCTTATGCGTTGGAAGGGCCGATTCCGTCTGAAAAGTATGGCTGGAAATACAAGAAGTTCTACAAGTCTCCAATGGGCACGAGCACGGTTTCGGCTGCGACGGAGACGGATGAGGCGACGGCATGGGGCCAGGGTCCTGGGTCCTCGGCATGGTTGTACCGTTCGTTTCCCGCTGTTCGCAACAACAATCCGCCCGGTTTTATCTTTGCTGACGGACATGCGGGGACCAAGAAGCTGTCTGAGATCGATGACTTCAACGGCGACGGCGTGTTTGACGATGGGTATTGGAATGGACGTGGCGACGCGGACCCCAGTGCGCACTGAGGCGCATGTCCAATCTGCTGCCTGAGAATAAAGTAAAAACCCACACTGCAAAGTGTGGGTTTTTTTATTCGAAGACGAGGTAGTTTTTGTTTTTGCCATGTACTTTTGAAGTGCTGATGCGGCTATCATGTTCGCCGCCCGTTACGGGCGTCGAAAGGTGGAAAAACTTGGGGGGACCTTCGATAAGAACCTATCCCTAAGTCCTTGTTAGATAAGCGCGATCGGCAGGTTTTGCATGACGACGACCTTTGCAGCGGGCGGACTTGGATCAATGGAGATCACGCAGCTCTTTTTGGGCTTGGCGGTTCTTTTGGCCAGTGCGCGGCTGCTGGGGGAGTTAAGCCGCAGGTTTGGGCAGCCGAGCGTGATCGGGGAACTGCTGGCGGGGGTGGTGCTTGGACCGACGCTGCTGGGGAGCATTTTCCCAAACGGGCATGCGTGGCTGTTTCCGTCAGCGCCGGACAACGCGGCGAAAGTGGCGCTTTCCGGTTTTACCACCATTGGCGTAGCGCTGCTTTTGATGGTGGCGGGCATGGAAGTGGACATCCGGGCGGTGATACGCCAGGGCAAGAGCGCGCTGGCGGTGAGCCTTGCGGGCATTGTTTTTCCATTGATCCTGGGTGTGGTGGCGGGTGCGCTTTTCCATCAGCACCTGGGGATGGGCGAGAAGGCCGACCAGCTTACGTTTTCACTGTTTTTGGGGATCGCGTTATCTATTACTGCGATGCCTGTGATCGCCAAGACGCTGTTGGACCTGAACCTTTTCAGGACGGAGATGGGCGCGCTGATCATGTCAGCGGCGATGGTGGATGACCTGATCGGGTGGATGGGTTTCGCGATTGTGCTTGCTTTGATGTCGGGTGGGCAGGCGGGTGATCCGACCACCCTGGCGGGGATTATCGGTGATCGGGTTTCGCATCTGATGCCGTCGTCTTGGGCGGTGTCGGCGGGTGTGGCGGGGACGATCATCCTGACGCTGCTTTTCAGCGCGTTGATGATGACGGGCGGACGTTGGTTTTTCCATCGGATTTTGCCCCACGTGCAGGCGCATTTGAGCTGGCCGGGCGGGGTGATCGGGTTTGTGTTCGTAGTGACGTTCGCCTGCGCGGCGTTAACGGAGTTTTTCGGGATCCATGCGATCTTTGGAGCGTTCTTCGCGGGGGTGGCGCTGGGGGACTCGCCGCATCTGAGAGAGCGGACGCGGGAGGTGATTCATCAATTCATCACCTATATCTTTGCGCCGGTGTTTTTCGCGACGATCGGGTTGAGGCTTAATTTTTACGACAACTTCAACGCGATGATCGTGTTCTTCGTCCTGGTGGTGGCGATCGTCAGCAAGGTGGCCGGGTGCTACTGGGGCGCACGCAAGACGGGGCTATCGCGCGAGCACAGCATCGGGATCGGGTTTGGGATGTCTGCGCGCGGGGCGATGGAGATCATTCTTGGGCAAATCGCGTTTTCGCATGGGCTCATCAATGAACAGATGTTGATTGCGCTGATCATCATGGCGCTGGTGACGAGCCTGATGGCGGGGCCGATCATGCAGCGGATGATCGGGAAGAAGCCGACGAGGCGTTTCTCGGACCTTATGGCGGAGAAACAGTTTGTTCTATCAATGGGCAGCCGCACCGCGCGGCAGGCGATTGAAGAAATGGCCAAGTGCCTTGGATCAGTGACGCTGCCCGCTGGGATGACCAAAGAACAGGTGATTGAGACGGTGTGGGCGCGGGAAACGCTGCTGCATACAGGGCTGCCGGGACAGGTGGCGATTCCGCATGCGAAGATGCAGAATCTGGACCGGCCGATCATCGTGCTGGGGCGAAGCACAGAGGGGGTGGATTTCCAGGCTGCGGATGGGCAGCCGGCGCGGCTGATCATCATGATCCTGACGCCGGAGCATGATCCGAGCATGCAGGTGGAACTGCTGGCGCAGATTGCGCGGCTGTTTTCACAGAAAGAGATGCGGGAGAAGACGATGGAATGCCGCACTTACACGGAAGTGCTGGCGACGTTCCGGGTGGCGGAGTCGGGTGGGGCGAATTGAGGAGCGTTGAGCTGCGCTTGAATAGCGCTGGAGAGGACTGGAAGCGGGGGGTTTAGTTGGGTTCTTTTTCGTCGCTTGTGGATTGAAGCTTGATCAGGGTGGGATCCATTTTGACGGCTGAATCGATTTCCGCCTGACCTTTGGTCCGGTCGCCTTGTTCAATGTAGATATGGCCGCGCAGGAATCGTGCGAGATTGTTATTGGGGGTGCGGGTGAGAATCTGGTCGTAATAAGCCAGGGCTATGTTGAGGTCGCCCTTTTGCTGGGCCGCGTAGGCTTTGAAGAGAAGGAAGTTGTCAGTCCAAGGTGCCCAGACTGGGGGGATGAAGGAGAGTGCGAGCATGGCGGAGGCGACGGCAGCCCAGAGGATGCGTTTGGACTTGGGATGCAGGACGACGGCTGCGCCGACAGCGATGCCGAAGATGATGCCGGAGAAGTGCGCGGCATTGCCGATGTTGAGGATGTTGAGCCACGTGAGGGCGATGCAGAGAAAGAGCCAGCCGACGAGGACAATGGCATTGCCGTCGTGCATGAGCTGGGCGATTTCAAGGTAGCGGCGGCGAGTTAAGAGCATGTAGCCGACGAGAGCGTAGACCACGCCGGACAGGCCGATGCCGGAGTTTCCCGTGGCGAGCTGAAAGGAACTGGAGACTAAGTCGGAGGCGAGGATAAAAAGGATGAAGCGGAACCAGCCCATCTGGCGTTCGACGAGGGAGCCCAGGAGATAAAACCAGTAGATGTTGAACGCCAGATGAAGGGGCTCAAGATGGATAAAGGCATCGGTGATGATGTGCCAGTATTGGTCGTGGGCCCAAATCTCCTCAACGCCGGAGCCGGGAGCGCCGAGGGGTTGCGCGGGGATCTTGTAGCAGACGAAAACGGCAATAGAGACCCCAAAGAGGAGATAGGTGACCCAGGGGCGTGTTTGAGGGAGGGGGATGAGAGCGTTGAACGGATGTGGGTTTGGACCTGGGATTTGTGGGGCGGGTTGGGTTGTTTCCATGATCGGTTTTGGCTTTTAGTTACGTAGGGAGAGGCAGTATGGCATGGGCTGATGGTAGGCGCCAATCAGGGATCATCGGTGGATGTAATGCATATTGAGATGAAATCCCAGGGGGGTATGAGGTAGGCTTTGGGGCATGGCAAACTTACATGATGCGGGCGATGAGGTGGCAGTGGTGCGGTCCTGGGCGGAACTGATCCGAGATGGCGCGGGGAACCAGGCGTGCGCGGATGCGCATGCGAGTTTGGTGCGTGAGGCGCACAAGCGGCTTGAGCTGGGATTGGTGAAGCGGGCATATCGATTGGAGGACGTCGGGCAGCATCGGACGTGGCTGGATGGGCGGTCGGCGGCGCTGGGGCCGGAGATTAAGGAAACATTTGCACTGGCGATGTCTGATCATGCGACCAATCGGCTGGTGGATGAAGAGATGCCGATGATGGCAGCGGCGTGGGTGCTGACCGGGGAGGAGCGGTTTAAGGAGCGGCTGATTGCGCAGCTTGATGAAGTGGCGACATGGAGCCCGCTGCAAAGACCGGGCTGGACGTGCTACCACCCGAAGGCGAAGCTGCCGGCGGATGGGAAGGATGGGAGCTGGCTAGCGACGGGGACGGGTGTGCGGGCCATTGCGACGGCGCTGGATATTGCAGGGACTGGGGTGCTTCCAGAGACGTTGATGGGGCAGTTGCATGGATTGTTAGAGAAGGAAGTGGAGCAGATTACTGGGGATTGGAAGGCGAAGCGGCAGTGGTTTGTGAAGGGGAGGAATGTGTTGACGAATCAGTGGGTGCTGCCGACAGAGGGGTTGATTCGGGCGTGTCTGGTGTTGGGTAAGGAGAAGCATGCGGAAGCGTATGAGCTGGGCGTGGCGAACATGCTGGCAGCGATTGATGCGCATGGGGAGGGGGGAGAGTTTGAGGAGGGGCTTGATTATGCGTCGTTTACTGTTACTTCAATGTTTCACGCGGCGCATGCAATGGCGATTGGTGGGGATGAGCGGGCGATCAATCGACCGTTTTTGAAGCGGTTTTGTTTGTGGGCAGTGCACCATTTGATGCCGGGGGGGTTGGGGATCAACGCGTTTGATGCGTTTGCTTCGGGGGTGATCCAGAGAGACTGCAAGCATGTGCGGGAGATATTGGGCGCAGGAGCGGTGTTTGTTGACGATGGATATGCCAAGTGGGCGCTTAAGGAGCAGTTGGATGGGCCGATGAGCGATGTAACGGGGCTGGCGGCGTGCGCGGGTCTGACTGAGGGGGCCAAGGAGCCCCCGCTGTTTGCCGCGTATGAGCGGGCAACACGGGTGAATTGGCGGTCAAGTTGGAGAGAAGATGCGACTGGGGTTTGGGTGCGGGGCGGACACGCCACTGATCAGCACGACCATGAGGATCGCGGGCATGTGAGCTTTATTTTGAAGGGGAAGCCGGTGTTTATCGAGGCGGGAACACCGGCGTATCACCACCCGGATTTAGGGAGATTATTTGCGAGCGGTGCGGGGCACAATGTGCTGCAGGTGGGGTTGAATGAAACACCTCCGGCTGGGGCGGAGGTGCGGCCGGTGGTGGTGGGGTGGCAGAAGAAGGGGACGGTGGCCCCAATCGCGGCGCATAAATTAGATGCGGAAGGGGGACATGTGAGTGTGGATGTGAGTAAGGGATATGATGCGGTCTCGAAGTGGATTCGCGGAGTGTCTTGGGGCTGCGAGAGCTTGACTGTGCATGATGCGGTGGAGCTCAAGGAGGGGGTGATGGAAGTGGTGGTGTTCCGGTGGCACCTGGGGGCGAGGGAGGCGGTCGAGATCAAGGGGGGCGGGAAGTTGTTTGAAGTGGTGTTGCCGTGGGCGAAGGTGATGATTGAGGCGACGGAGGAGATAGAACTGAGACAGGAGATGAGGGAGGGACATTCATTGGTGGCATGCGGGTGGGATGATCCTATTCCCTACCCGAAGCATGTTTGCCTGGTGATGAGGACGGTTGGGGTTGTGGGGGGAGTGGATGTGGTGGTGCGGGGGAGGTGAGGTGAAGGAAAGGTATAAGGTACAAGGGACAAGTAAGAAGTGGTAAATGGGGGGATTATTGCGTTGGCGAGGGCAAGACACATCGCACCCGCGGACGGGTGCGATGTGCTATGCGGTCATTAACGTTTCAAGGCTTTGATGAGTGCCTGGTCGTCATAGACGCAGCCGCCCCAGGTGCCGCCGGAGACAGATTGGAGGGCGGCCCAGAGGCGGGTGTCGGCGGGGAGTTCCGGGTCGGCGGCGAGGTCCGGGCGGGGCTGGCGGGATTCAAGAATCTTAATGCCTTGTTCGGGGGTGAAGCGGTGGTAGCCTTCAGGGGTGAAGGATGGGTCCGCGACCATTTGGTCGAGGAGTTCGGGGGCGGGGTTGCCGAAGAGAGGATTGGCCTGGCGGTCGACGGTGCACTCGGCGATGAGGTCGATGGAACCGGTGAGGTTGACGCGGTCGATGACGAGCTGGATGAGGTCGCCGTCTTTGACTTTGCCGATGGGGCCACCGGCCAAGGCTTCGGGACCGACGTGGCCGACGCAGGCGCCAGTGGAGACGCCGGAGAAACGGCCGTCGGTGATGAGGGCGACGTGCTTGCCGAAGGGGAGGTGTTTGAGGGAACTGGTGAGCTGGTAAGTTTCGGGCATGCCGGCGCCGAGCGGTCCTCGGCAAAGGAGGAGCATAACGTCGCCTTTTTTGATTTTGCCCCATTTGATGGCATTGATGGCGTCATCTTCAGTGACGTAGACGCGGGCGGGGCCGATTTTGCGATAGACGCCGTCAGGGCCGACGACGGAGGGATCAATGGAGGTGGACTTGATGACGGAGCCTTCGGGTGTGAGGTTGCCCTTGGGGAAGGTGGTAGTGGAAGTGAGGCCGCGGGATTTTGCAGAGGAAGGGGACATGATGACGTCGGTGGCGTCGATGCCGTCGCGGGCTTTTAATTGCTCCTTCATGGCGCGGCGACGGTCTGAGGATTCCCACCAGTCAAGGGTGTCACCGAGGGGTTGGCCGGTGACGGTGAGGCAGTCGAGGTCGAGGAGACCGAGCTTGCGGAGGTGGAGCATGACTTCGGGGACGCCGCCGGCGAGGAAGACGCGGACGGTGGTGTGGCCGACGGGGCCGTTGGGAAGGGCATCGACGAGGCGGGGGACTTGGCGGTTGATGCGTTCCCAGTCTTCATATGTGGGGCGGGGGATGCCCGCGGCATGTGCAATGGCGGGGATGTGGAGGAGGAGGTTAGACGAACCGCCGACGGCGGCGTGGACCACCATGGCGTTTTGCAGGGATCGGGAGGTGACGATGTGCTTGGAGTGCAGGCCGGTCTGGGCCATATGGGAGAGTGCGCGGGCGCTGCGCACGGCGATATCAAGCCAGATGGGCTGGCCAGAGGGTGCGAGCGCGGAGTGGGGAAGGGATAGGCCCATGGCTTCGGCGATGACCTGGGAGGTGGCAGCTGTGCCGAGGAATTGACAACCGCCGCCGGGTGAGCCGCAGGCGCGGCACCCCATTTCGGAGGCTTCCTTCAAGCTGATCAAGCCGTGGGAGAAGCGGGCGCCAATGGTTTGGACTTTGCCGGCGTCTTCGGCGTTTTCGGCGGGGAGGGTGACGCCGCCGGGGACGATGATGACGGGGAGATCCGGCACGCCCGCGAGGGCCATGAGCATGGCGGGAAGGCCTTTATCGCAGGTGGCGATGCCCATGACGCCCTGACGGCGGGGAAGGGAGCGGATGAGGCGGCGGAGGACGATGGCTGCGTCGTTGCGGTAGGGGAGGGAATCCATCATACCTTTGGTGCCCTGAGAGCGGCCGTCACAGGGATCGGTGACCATGCCGGCAAAGGGGAGGCACCCGATGGCTTTGAGTTCGTAGGCGGCGGCCTGCATGAGGAGGCCGACTTCCCAGTGGCCGGTGTGATAGCCGAGGGCGATGGGTTTGCCGTCTTCGGCGCGGAGGCCGCCGGCGTTGGAGAGGATGAGGTGTTCGGGGCGATTGAGGTGGGAAGGTTCCCAGCCCATGCCGGCGTTGAGCGTCATGCCGAAGATGTCGCCGGAGGCCCAGTTGCGGAGCATGTTTTCGGTAAGGGGAAGCGAGCCCGTGGGGCCTGGGCCCTTGGTGGTGATATCGAAGACGGAGGGGGAGTCAGCTTCGAGGATGCTGGAGAGAGAGATGGGCTTGGAGTTTTGGGAGTTGGGCATGGGGAGATTATGACGTGAGGGTGAGGATTTTAGGTTGATTGAAGAGAATTTTTAAGAATTGCGGAGCATCAAGCTATAGGGTGGTTTGTGGGGATCGGTTTTGATGAGGATCAGGTGGAAACGAGGGTAGTCAGTTGCCAGCACGCTTAATTGGTATTGGCGCGTGCAAGACACAGGACGCCTTTGGGGACGGCTGAGCCACCCGGAAATGCACCGCGAAAAGTTACTCGGCGGCGAGTTTGATTTCGTCGTTGGGGTCGAGGGGGACAGGGTCGGAAGGCCTGATGGCGGGCATGATGCCGGTGTTGTGAGAGCTGGCCTGGGAGGAGTGGGAGAGAGCGATCTGTTTGTTGGCAGCGCGGAGGCGAGTGTTTAAGATCTGGCAGAAGGCCCAGAGCATCTTGGAGCCCAGGACAGGGTTGTCGCGGAGCATGAGGCGGCAATCGTCGCGCGCGATGGAGAGGAGCCACGTGGGCTGGAGAGCATTGACGTCGGCGGAGCGGGGTTCGTTATCGAGGAGGCTCATTTCGCCGAAGAAATCGCCAGGGCCAAGGTCGGCCAGAGGGCGACCAGCCTTGGAGACCTGGACCTTGCCAGCGACGATGACGTAGAGGCCGCCGGTGAGATCGCCGTCTTTAACGACGGCTTCATTGGCCATGTAGCGGCGCATATCGCAGGCACCCATGATTTTCAGAAGGTCACGGTACGAAAGCTCATGGAAAAGCGGGATGCGGCGCAGGGCTTCGAGTTTGGAAGAAGGATTGACGGACGGGCCGGTTTCCTGGTCTGCCTCAATGGAGACGACGACAGCGGTGATGTTGTCCTTGCCGCCGCGCTGGTTGGCCAGGTCGACAAGCATGGTGGGCCACTGCGAGGGTTTCAGGACTTTACAGAGGGTGGGCAATTCGGTGGTGTTGGTGTAGTCGGTGAGGCCGTCGGTGCAGAGAAGGAAGCGGTCCCCGGGGGCGAGTTCCACATGAAGAAGATCGGGGTCGGAAGAGATATTGTGTGCGATGCAGCGGGTGATGCGGGATTTGATGCGGGTGCGGATGGCTTCGTCTGCGGTGATGACGCCTTTGCGGAGCTGTTCGGAAAGGCTGGAATGGTCTTCGGTGAGCTGGTGGCATTTGTCGTCACGGAACATCATGACGCGTGAGTCGCCGACGTGGGCGACGATGGCGTTGTTGCCGGCGACGAGGACCATGGCGAGCGTGGCGCCCATGCCGCGTTTCTGGACGTCGAGCTCAGCTTCCATGTTGATGGTGTTGCTGGCCTGGTCAATGGCTTCGCGGACGAGCCGGAGGACCTTCTGGCGTTTTTCGTTGGTGGGAGTTTTGGCGTAGTCAACGATGACGTGTTTATTGTCTTTGATGAACGTGCCGAGGGTGGCGCAGACCATTTCGCTGGCGACTTCGCCCGCGGCATGTCCGCCGAGGCCGTCGCTGACGATGTAAAGGCCCAGGTCCTGCACGATGAGGTGTTTGTCCTCATTGTGGTCACGGACGCGTCCGACGTTGGTCATGCCGAAGCCGGCTTGTTTCATGGCGTGGGTCCCGAGCTGGTAAAGCGTGTGCCCGTGAGATAGGGAGCGGACAGTCCTGGTTCGCGCACTTAGGGAATGATAACAAGGAAGATGGAGTCTGGGGTCTCGGGTCTGGGGTCTGGTTAGAGGGAAAGAAATTTCTGGATGTTTAGATGGGTGGTTACGAGGGTGGAGAGATCAATTTAGAGGGTCATGACCAGGGCGCCGGCGGTGACGAGGGTGGCACCAAGGGCGACCTGCCATGTGAGTGCTTCACCGAGGAAGACGAGGGCAAGGATGACGGCGAAGACGACGCTGAGTTTGTCGACAGGGGCGACTTTGGAGGCTGGGGCCAGTTGAAGAGCGCGGTAATAGCAGAGCCAGGAGAGGCCTGTGGCGATGCCGGAAAGGACGAGGAAGGCGATGTCCCGTCCAGGGAGGCCCTGTGGTTTTTCCCATTCACTGCGCCAAGTAAGGATCAAGGAGATGACGGCGAGGATGACGAGGGTGCGGATGAAGGTGGCGAGGTTGGAATTAATTTTGGCGACACCGAGTTTGCCGAGGATGGCGGTGAGACCGGCGAAGAAGGCGGAGCCAAGCGCGAAGGCTTGCCAGGTAGAGAACATTTTGAGCATTGGAAGCCTCTCTGTTAATTTTTTATTGTTACGCTTAGGCGACTCACCCGGAGGGGCATTCATGGCCAAGGTCAAGCTTGAAGATATCGCGAAAGCAGCAGGGATTTCCATCTCAGCGGTTTCGATGGCGCTGAGCGATTATCCGGATATCAGCCCGGCGACGCGTTTGCGTGTGCTGGATCTCTGCCGGGAGATGGATTACACGCCGCGCAGGAAGAGGATGCAGGCGCTGAGCAGGATGCCGGCGGGCAAGGGCAAGATGACCCGGATCGGGGTGGCGATGGTTGGGTATGACCGGGCGACGCAATTGACGATGGGGTGGACGCCATGGATTCAGCATCTTGCGCAGGAAGGAAAGGAACTGGGGTGCAAGATTGAAGTGGCCGTGGTGCCGCCGGGGGATGAATCAGCGCAGATGGAAGGGATCGCGCAGGCGGTGCAGGGGGTGGATGGGGTGATCCTGGATGGATATGTGCGGTCAAAATTGATGGATTACGCATCCGCGCTGCAGGTGCCGACGCTGCTGATGGGCAACCACCAGGGCGACCCGCTGGCGGTTTCGCACCGGTGGCGGCAGGTGACTATCGATATGCGGCAAATGGGGCAGGCGGCGACGCGGGCGGTAATCGAAAAGGGGCACAAGCGAATTGGCTTTTTATCCATGGAACTGCATCAGAACCTTTGGTTTGACCAATGGCTGGCGGGATATCGACATGCGCTGGTGGATGCCGGGATCAAGGTGGACGAGAGATTGATCAAGGCGGCGAAGTACGAACCTGAAGCGGGCGCGAACGCGGCGAAGTATTTCCTGGGAATGGCAGACCCAGCGACGGCTTATGTCGTGCCCAATGTGTGGCTGGCGAATGGTTTTTTCATCGGGGCGAAACAACTGGGCAAGCCGGTGGCGGGAGATCGGGTCGTGATCGGATGCTCAAAGGCGGGGGCGACGGAGTTTGGGTTTGAGGACAGACCGCTGGTGCTGATCGACAATTTGAGGATGGCCCGGATGAGCCTGGAGGTGTTGACGCAGTGGATATCCACGTCACGGCTGCAGAGCTGCCGGGTGATGGTGCCTTATGACGTTTCGGGGTTTGAGAAGATTGCGAAGCATTAAGCGCGGCTTGGACGCTAAGAAATCAGGGAAGAATTGGTGGGTTGATGGGACGGTGTCATTTTTTGGCTGGCGGGTCGTTGGGGACGGAGATTTTTAGGTTATCGATCTGGAGGACGCTGTCGTAGGTGTACAGGTTCATTGCCTTTGTAGGGTCCATTTCCATGAAGTCTGTGTTGTCGATGCCTTTTTTGCCAGTGCGTTCCCAGAAGTCGATGACGACTTTGCCGTCGATCCAGTAGCGGAAGTGGGGTTTGACGACTTCGAGCGTGATGTGGTGTGTTTTACCGGGGACGATGGGGGACCATTCGGTGCGGGCGTGCGGGATGTAGAGGCGGTAAAAGACCGAGGCCTGGTTGCCGTAGGTGCCGGCGAGGATGCCATAGCCTTCGCGGAAGTTGCCGTCTGAGTCGCTGGCGTTGAGAAGGACGCCGATGTCGGAGATTTTGTCTGCCGGGTCGCCGGGGTTGGGGGAGAGGGAGGCATCGAATTCGAGCTTGAAGGCGGGGTATTGGCAGTTGGCGATTTTGATGACGCGGTTACCGTCTTTTTTGCCGGACTTAGCGGTGAGTTTGCCGTCAATGACTTCCCAATTGCCATCGAAGACTTTGAAGGAATCAGGGAGTTTGCCATCGCTGAAGTCGTAGGCCGCGGCTTGCTTCCACTCTTTGATGTGATGGTTGTGTTCATCACGGCTGCCTTGAAGATATTTGGCTCGGAGGGCGAACCAATCGGCATCGAGGGACTGGGCCAGGAGAGTGCCGGCAAGGAAACAGGCAAAGAAGGCAGCAAAGAGGGCGAGGCGTCTGGGTGAAATGAAGCGGCGCATGGGTGGCTCCTGTGGCTGGATTGATTCTGGCTTGTAAGGAGTCAGGGCGCACGTGGTTTTGGCAGGCGTTTCAACGAGTGGTACGGAATATTTCGGGTATAAAAATGAAAAGTCAGGGCAGAAACAGGCGAGAGAGGGTTTTGAGGTTCTGGCGCTGGTATTGCGGCGATGTCACCAGGCGGACCGTGGGGACAACGGCGGAGTTCTGGTGAAAGTTCCAGATGTGGTCGAAGTAACGTTTGGGACCCATGCGAGCGAGCATCATGTAATTGGTCCAGGCGTAGGGGGCCGGATAAGGGGCGGGGGTGCTGATATGGCCGATGATCTGCTGCCAGGGGGCGACGATGTCGGCGAGGAAGGCGGAGGGCTCAATGAGGGGCATTTCGGGCATGGCGGACCATGCGGGGCCCCAGAGCTGGGCGAAATCCAGCTCGGCGGCGACGTCTGCGTGGAAGGATTCGCTGCCGAGGATGAGGTTTGGGTGGCGTTTGCGTATGGTTTGAACAAAAACGCGTGTGTTTTTGCGCCAATTGTCGCCCAAAGGGGGTGCGACCTGGTCGAGATAGGCGGCGGTGATGCCCAGGGATTCGAGGTGGGAGAGGCGGTCGCTGAAATGGTCGATCCAGATGGGGGCAGAAGGGTCGATGTAGTCGAGTGGCCAGGACATGTCCATGAGGAAGATGCCGGGCCAGCCTGCGGGTTTGCCGTGGCGGTCGGAGAGCTGGTGGGGGAGGAATTCGGGGAACTGCTTGGCGACGCGGCAGGAGAGGCCCCAGTGGTTTAAGTGGGGGGAGACGGTTGCGCCGTGGTCGCGTGCGCATTGGGCGAGGGCGGCGAGGCCGGCGTCGCCGCCGGCGTCCTGTGCGGGGCGGTAGTGGGGGTAATTGCCGTCGTAGAGGCCGGCCCAGCCGGGGAGGTAGAGGAGGGTGTCATCGGCGATGCCGAGGGAGTTGAGTGTTTTGATGAAAGTGATGATGTCGTCAAAGGATTGGACGAGGTCGCCTTTGACGTTGTGGATGTCGAGAATGAACTGGCGTTTAAAGGCGGTGCGGGGGGCTTTGGGGGCGCGTGGGAGGGTGGCGTGAACGGCTTTGATGAGGGCTTCCTGGGAAGGATAGGTGGTGATTTCCCAGGTGGGTTCATCGTGCTTCCAGAGGCCGACAAGGGAGATAATGAGTTCGTCGGCGTTATGGAGGAGGCGCAAGTCCCAGGCGGCGTCGTCCTCGTGGAGGGTGAAGCGGGCGAGGCCCCAAGTGTCGCCATCCTGCCAGGCGAACAGGGGAAGGTGTGCACCTTGAAGGGTCATGGGTTCAGAGAGGCGACCGGCGCGGACGCGCCAGGAACCTTGCCAGGGGAGGAAGAGGGTGGCGGAGCCGGGCAGGGCGATGGAGGTTTTGGTTTCCTGGAGCATGCGGGCATTGTGTGGGACGGGTGGACCGGAGGCAAATGAATTTTGAATTCAAGGAGGTGTCAAGAGTAAAAATCTTTCCAATATTCCGGTAAGGAGCCCTTGAAGCGAGTGGGGGACTCAATGCTGAGCTTGTTAAAACGCTCGTACAGGAGTGTAAGGGCTTCGGACAGCGTGCAGCCGGTGATTTCACGGATTTTGATGAGTGCATGAAGCCTCTCGCCTGCGAAGATGAGCGCATCCACAGGCGGCCATTGCTCTTCCTGAATAGTAGGAGAATCTTCCATTAAGTACTCACACGAGGGAACGAAGGAGGCATTAGGATTTTACCTATCGACTAGTCAGATGAGGACGGTACATTAATTGCACGTTTGCTTAAGGCGATTGACGAAAACCAAGGAGTTTCCATGACATCCAATCCCAGCGATCCGTTGCCGCCTTCGAGTTCACAGGAACCTGATCGTGCCGACGTTGAAAAGAACACGGTTTTTGCGATTCTGGCGTACATCGGAATTTTGTTTCTGGTACCGCTCCTGGCGGCGAAGGAGTCTCCTTTTGCGCGCTATCACACGAACCAGGGCGTGGTGCTTTTTGTGACGGGTCTGGGGGCCTGGGCTGCGGTTTTCGTCATTGGCTGGGTTCCGTTTATTGGATGGCTGATTGCATGCGTGGCATTGCCGGTCATAGGGATCGGGTGGCTGGTGATGGCGGTGTTGGGGATTGTGAATGCCGCGCAGGGGAAGCAGAAGCCGTTGCCACTGATCGGCGAGATCACGCTGATGAAGTGATTGGAGTCTGAGGCTTGTGAATGTGATGACGGTGTTTGCTGATTAATGGTCTTGAATCGGCTATCGAAGCAAACAAGGCAATCTCATTCAAGCGTTTTTTTTAAGCTCCGCGTACCTGACGGAAGCCGTGGGTGGGGATCCAGGGCTTGTGGAACTTTAGGTCTGCGGGCAGGTAGATCATGACCATGCCGCGGCGTGGTTTCTCGCTGAGGTTGGGGAGACTGCGGTGGAGAGCGAGGGAGTGGTGGAAGCCGATGCTGCCGGCGGTCATTTCGACGGGGATTTCCCTGGGGGTGTCGCAGAGATCGGGACGGGCGGCGAGCTTGTTGGGGTTGTCGGAAATGACTTCGACATGTGGAAGTTCCGTTTTATGTGAGCCGGGAACAAAGCGGACACATCCGTTCTGGATGGTGACATCATCGATGGCGAGCCAGCAGGAGAGGAGATTGGGCTCGGCGTCTGGCCAATAGCCCGAATCCTGGTGCCAGGGGACTTCACTGCCGTGTTTGGCGGGTTTGCAGAACATCTGATCGGTGTAGTACTTGATGTTGGGGCCGATCAGGTTTTCGACCAGATCCAGGAGTGCTTTGGAAGTGGCAAGGTTCCAGAAGTAGGGATGAGTGTGGGCCATGTGGAAGATGATGCGGATTTTGTCGCGTCGTGGGACGCCGGGGATGTCTTTTACGCGGGGCTCCCATTGAATGCTGAACTCCTTGGGTTCTTCGTCGGCGTGAACTTTGGCGGGGTGAAGCGTGCCGTCCATAGCGCCGTCGATCATGGCGCGGAGGCTGGTGAGCTGGGCTGGGTTGAGGACGTTCCTGACGACCATGAAGCCGTTATCGTCGTAGCACTTGCGCTGGGCGTGGGTTTGGTCGATGTCGAAGGTGTAGTTCATGGCGGTTGTCCTTGTCTGGTGATTCAAGTGAGATGGATGGTAGAAACAAGGGTTTTGAAAAGGGAGAGTGAGTTTATTGATATTCAGACATTGTGTTGGGTTTTTCAGACGTAAAGGTTTGTGCGGCGGAGGAAGAAGGGGAGTTTTTGACCGGGATTAAGAGGATGAAGATTGATTGAGAGGATGGGAGCGGAGATTAAGTGTTTTTAACAGCCTGGCTGTCGCCGGAATAATTTTGTCGCGGCATGTCAATATCGATGCGGGCAGAGGTGAAAGCCTTGAAATCAAGTATAAAAAGAATCCTTTGGGCAGAGCGAAGCCATCTTTTTTTTCTCTTCGTGAATGTCGCTGCGAATGGCCGCAACGATGCTATGTCTTTGCGCATGATCGTGTTAAAGTGCCGTGCGGAAGTCGCGTCCTTTATTCCGACAGGGTGATTTCTTCCAATGCCACTGCGTCGAAAAATCCTTTTAGCGCTACTGATTACCCTGGCGATGCTGGTCGCAGGCATTTATGCATTGGCGAATGCGACGGTGATGAAGGGATTCGAGGAGCTTGAGTCTGAGTCCCTGCAAGTGGATGTGCAACGTGTGCGTGAGGCGTTGATTCGCGATATTGTCGGGCTGGTGGAGAAATCGGGTGACTGGGGATTCTGGGATGACATGTATGCGTATATCCAGAAGCCCGATCCGCGGTTTGTGCAGTCCAATGTCTCGATCAGCACCGCCATTTCACTGCGGATCGATGCGCTAATCATCGTTGATCTCAATGGGCAGCCGCTGGTGGCGCGTGAGTTTGACCGCAAGGCGGGGACTGACCTGCCGATCAAAAACAAAGCACTTTTGGAAACAATGCTGCCGGGCCACGTGCTCAACCCAGCTACGCTGGGAGTGGATCCCAAGGCGATCGACGCGACTGACGGCAGCGAGGCATTTGACGATGACCGCCTGGTGACGCTTGATCCGCCCGGGTGCAATATGCCGACCTGCGCCGGCATTATTCGCGTGGAAGGCCAGTTGTATCTTGTTGCATCGCGCCCGGCGCTCCCTTCGGACATGAAGGGTACTCCTGTGGGGCGCATTGCCTTCCTGCGTCGCTTTGATCAGGCGGAACTCGATGAGCTGAGCGCCAGGACGCACATTAAAGTTTCGTCCATGCCTCTTCCCGCATTGACCGCGGGTACCGACAAAAAGCCATCGGATTCCACACAGGCGGAGCGAATCCAGCGTTTGCGGAACAGCTCGCAGGGAACAGTGATCGCGACGCCGATCGATGCGAAGGTGATGATCGGGGAGACGCTTTTTCATGATTTGTCCGGCCAGCCTTTGATGGTGCTGCGGATTGAAGTGTTCCGAAACATCGTTACCCGTGGAACGCAGAGCTTGATGTTTTTCACTTTGGCGCTGCTGGCCTGCGGCATTGCGTTTGGGATCGTGACGTTTGTCCTGCTTGACCGGCTTGTGCTCTCACGGCTGCTGGGCCTGGGGGAGGACATACAGCGCATCGGGAGAACCGTGGAGTTCAACGGGCGCGTGCGCAGGGACGGCAACGATGAGCTGGCCAGCCTTGCGGATGCGATCAACCAGGCACTGGAAGCCATCGAACTTTCGCACAGGCTGCTTCGCGAGCGTGAGGCTGAGTCGCGCAAACTGGCACTGGTGGCGGCGCGCACCAACAACATGGTCATCATTACTGATCCCAAAGGAAGGATCGAGTGGGTGAACGAAGGTTTCACACGGCGAACCGGATACACGCTCGCCGAAGCCGTGGGCAAAGTTCCCGGCCATCTGTTGCAGGGCCCGGAGACGGATGCGGCGACGACGGCGCTGATGCGTGATCAAATCCAGACAGGCCGCGGGTTTCACGTGCAGATCCGCAATTATGACAAAAGCGGAAGTCCGTATTGGGTGGATATCGAAGTGCAGCCGATTGTCGATGGCGAGGGACGCCTGCAGAATTTCATGGCGATTGAAAGCGATGTGACTGAAAGCCGGGAACTGACCGAGGCCCTGCGTCAGGCACGTGATGCGGCGCAGACGGCGAACCAGGCGAAGTCTCAGTTTCTGGCGAATATGTCACATGAGATCCGCACACCGATGACCGCGATCCTGGGATTCGCCGAACTGCTCAATGATGCGAGTACTTCGCCATCGCAGCGGAACAACTATGCCAACTCGATTGTCCGCAACGGGCACCATCTGCTGGCAATCATCAACGACATCCTGGACATCTCGAAGATCGAAGCGGACAAGATGACCATCGAGCACGTTGCGGCGCCGGTGGGGCAGATTCTTGCTGAGGCATTAGACACGTGCCAGCAACGTGCGGATGAGAAGAAGCTGGCGCTACGGGTGGTTTACCTGACTCCGATTCCCGCGGTGATAACAAGCGATCCATTCAGGCTGCGCCAGATCATAAATAATCTGGTGAGCAATGCCGTGAAGTTTACGGAGCGGGGTTCAGTGACGGTGAATGTATCGCTCATGGATGCAATCACGTCTGCGAGCCCGCGTATCCGCTTTGATGTGGCCGACACCGGTGTCGGCATTTCGGAAACTGAGTGCAAAGGGCTCTTTCGTCCGTTTACCCAGGCGGACACCTCGACCACCCGGCGTTTTGGCGGGACTGGACTGGGGCTGACCATTTCACGTAAGCTGGCGGAGTTGTTGGGCGGGGAGCTTACTTTTGTCAGCGAACCGGGGAAGGGAAGCACTTTTAGCCTGATATTGCCGACGGGTCCACTGAAGGACGTGAAAATGGAAGCTGAGCCGGTCAGCGACGCAGTTTTGCCCGAGAGCAGTTCAGTTCAGGAGGCAACGGCCAGCATGGCCGCCGCTAAACCCAAGCCGCTGGCGGACATTTCGATCCTATTGGCCGAGGACGGCATTGATAACCAGCAACTGATCAGCTATCTGCTGACGCGGGCGGGAGCCCAAGTTTCAATCGTGGGGACCGGGACTGCCGCGGTGAAGCACATGCTGGAGGCGATCGAGCGGGGGAATCCGCCGGATGTTGTGTTGATGGATATGCAGATGCCGGAATTGGATGGGTATGAGGCAACCCGTCTTCTGCGTTCAAAGAAGGTGACGACGCGAATTGTCGCGCTGACGGCGCATGCAATGGCGACTGACCGTGAGAAGTGTCTTCAGGCGGGTTGCGATGATTTTGTAACCAAGCCGATCAACCGTGATGTGCTGCTGAACGCTGTTTTGAGAAATGCGGGCGGGCGGGGTGAGTGAATCGGGGTGCGTGAGCTTTGGGGGATGCCGATCACACTTTGATTTGGTTGGGCGGTGGGGTTTTTCAAATTTGAACCTGTTGAGCAGTTTGCTGGTGCGGGTTATTGAGATATAATTAAGATAACTCAAAGAGATAATAAGATGTATTCATCGATGGATGTGGTGCCGGAGCATCTGCGGAAATATGCGGGGATGAGGTTTTATGTCGAGGACGCTTTTCAGCGGGCTGAGCAGATGGCGTTTACGTTTGCGACCGAATGTCTTGCGGGGCCTGAGACGCCGTTTGGGAGGATGAGCCGAAGTGGAGTGCTTTTGTGCGATCAGACGCGGGATTATCTGTATGGAAGCGAGTATGGAAGGATCCGCAAGCCTTATGTGGCGGGGAGTTATCCCGTGCTGGAGGCGTATATTGCATCGGTGGTGAAGGTGGGGATGAGCGAAGGGGAAAAAGTGGTGGCGCTGGCTCAGTCGATGCATTACGACCTGGTAGAGCGTTTTCCCAGAAGCCCGGTGTTTCTTTACGGGGAGTCGGATCAGGAGACGCTGTTGAAAGGGGCAGGGCACTGTTCATGCCGAGCGCGTTTGTTGTGTGCGCTGTGTCAGATCATGGGGATTTCAGCGCGGCCTGCGATGTGCTGGACCTGGAAGGATCGATCAGGCGCGGAGCCGGAGAAGGTGCTGGGTGGGCATACGGTTGTGGAGGCGTTGATCGACGGGCGGTGGGGCTTTTTTGATCCTCAGCATCATTTGTACTGCATGGATGAGGAGGGGCGTTTTTACAGCATTGATGAGATTCGACGCAATCCTGAGTGTTTTACGCGGATGCCGAAGTGCGTGACGGGTCCGATGGGTGCAGTGGGTTATGGTGAAGCACAGGGGGAGATGACTCTTTTTGAGTACTACTGGTACAAGAATTTTAGTCCTGGATGCCCTGTCCAGATTTCCCGGCATGATGTGACTGCGCCGTATGCGGGGGGCTGGTTTTGGGCGACGCCGGAGGTGAGAGAAAAGCAACGGCGGGACCGTGAGCGGAACCTGGCCGTGTTGAATCGATTGGCGGAAACCGGGGGGCTTACGGATCGGGTTTACGAGATGGGGTTGGAGGAGTTCCGCAAGGCGTTTGGAGTGACGGATGGTGAGCTTGCCAGCCAGGCTTGAGCTGCGCGGGAGAGGGGAAGCGAATGAATCGTGTGTGACGGCGCCAGCATCAGAATTGAATCCAAAGGAGCCAAGACATGACTTTGCCAACGATTGCACAACTCTTTGACCTGACGGGGCGGAAGTTTCTGGTAGTGGGCGGGGCGAGGACGCTGGGATACGACATGGCGCTGGCGCTGGCTGAGGCGGGAGCGACGGGTGTGATCACTTCGCGGACGGAGCAGAGCGCGCGGGATGCCGCAGCGAAGATCAAGGAGGTGACAGGCAAGGCGGTGGTGGGGATCGGGGTGGACGGGACCAGCGAGGCGAGCGTGCAGGAAGGGGTGGCCAAGGCCATCGCGGCGCTGGGGCGGCTGGACATTGTGGTGAATAATGTGGGCGGTGGTGGCGGCGGGGCGAATGCGGGATCCACCAACCTCCAGGAACGGCTGCTTTCGACATGGGATGCGGTTCAGAAAACGAATGTGACGGCTCCTTTCCTGGTGTGCAAACATGTTGCGGAGCAACTCATCAAGCAGAGGTCAGGGTGCATCATCAACGTGGCAAGCATTGCGGGGCTGGTTGGCCGTGACCGGCGGATGTATCCCCAGGGGATGTCGGCTCAACCGGTGGATTATGCTGCGGCCAAGGCCGCGGTGATCGGGCTGACGCGTGATGTGGCCGGGTATCTGGGGCCGTACGGCGTGCGCGTGAACGCTATTTCCCCAGGGGGATTTCAGCGCGGGCAGCCGCAGGCTTTTATTGATGCCTACAGCGATGCCTGCATGCTTGGGCGCATGGGAAGGGACGGGGTGGATTTGAAGGGCGCAGCGGTGTTTCTGGCGAGTGACGCATCGGCCTATATCACCGGACACAACCTGGTGGTGGATGGCGGATTCAGTGTCTGGAAGTGAGGCGGGGAAGTTGAAGTGGATCAGGGATAAGCAACGAAGGGATTGATGATGACGACTGAACGCAGGCGGATTCTGGTGGTGGGGTTGGGGTCGATCGGGAAGCGGCATGCACGGCTGCTATCAGCCCGGGCGGATCTGGATGTGCAGGTTTGCGAGCCTTCATCGGCAGTGCTTGAGGGAGCCAAAGCTGAGCTAGGACATCTGACGGCATATGCCTCGCTGGAAGCGGGGTTGGCGGCGAAGCCTGAGATGGTGTTGATCGCGACGCCGCATCACCTGCATGCGGTGCAGGCGGTGGCGAGCATGAAAGCGGGCGCCCATGTGCTTTGCGAGAAACCCATCTGCGTGGATGTGTCTGAAGCCAGGGAAATGATTGAGGCGTCGCGACAGTACAAGAAGACGCTGTGCGTGGGTTTTCATCTTCACTTTCAGGCCGGCATTGCGCGCATGAAGGCGATCATCGATTCGGGAATGATTGGGACAGTGGCGCATCTGCATTGCCGCGTCGGGTCGTTTATCACGCTGCGTAATTCGCTTTCGCGATATCAGGAGAAACTCAAGGGGGCGCTGGTGTTGGATTACGCGCATCAGCCGGACCTGATTTTGTGGCTGCTGGGGGATCTGCCCGCGGGTGTGTCGATGACTGGGTTGCAAGGCGGGAACCTGCCGCACACCAGCAATCCCAATGTGCTTGGGCTGACGCTGGACTATGCGCGGCCGGTGTTGGCGACGGTGCATCTGAATTACATGCAGATGCCGCAGCGGCATGAATATGAAGTGGTGGGGGACAAGGGGTGGGTGGTGCTGGATCTGGATTCAGGTTTGATTCGAATCGGGTTGCGTGAGACTGAGAAGGAGACGCAGGAGCGTGTATCCGCCGAGCGGGACGATGCCTATCGCAGCGAGCATGAGGCCTTCATTCAGGCTGTGGACGGCAAACGACTGCCTGAGAGCTCGGGGGAGTCTGCGGCGAGGTCTGTGGAACTTTTCAGCATGGCGATGCGTTCATGGGAGACAGGTGCGCGTGTGGCCTGCCGGTGGGAGAAGTATTGAGATTTTCTGGAGTGGCTGGTCAGCAAAAGAGGATGGAACTGGGGCTTTGGATCAGGAGGGGGCTACCCATGGGGGTGAGATGTCCTGTGGTGGGGTCGACCTTAAAGGTGATGATCTGGTGCGACTTGAGATTGGCGCACAGAAGAAAACCGCCGCAGGGGCTGAACTTGAGGTTTTGAGGTGACTGACCGAGGCAGGGGAATTGGTTGATCAGCGTGAGGGCACCGGTCTGAGGGTCGAACCGAAATGCGGTGATGCTGTCGTGTCCCCGGTTGGATGTGTAGATCAAGTCGCCCGCTGGATGGATGGCGATGTCGGCGGCGCGGCTTGTGACGGCAAACTCAGGAGCGACGGCTAACTGGATGTCCTTCAGCGTGAGATGGCCGGTGTCAGGTTGCAGCGCGAGGGAGAAGGCCTGGCTGCTGGTTTCGGTGATGCCCAGGACCCAGACGCCGGAAGGATGCCATGTCAGGTGGCGGGGGCCGGACTTGGGGGGAAGTTGAGCCGTACTGATGAGTGTAGAGGGGGTGCGGGGATCGGTCAGCGTGTGGCAGGTGACGTGATCAAGCCCGAGGAAGGTGGTGAGGAAGAAGCGTCCGCATGGCGAGGGCAAGACGCAGTGCGCCCGGGGCCTGATGGCTGGGGATGGGGGGGTGGGTAAGAAGCGTGTGGCGTGCGGGGAAAGCGTGCCGTCAGGCGCGATGGCGTGAGTGGTGACAGAGCCTTTCGCGTAGCCGGCGATCAGAAGCTGGTCTCCATCCGGGGGGATAGAGAGGAAGCAGGGGGCGGAGTCAAGGGTGGGCTGTGACCCCAGGTGACTCACGTCAGAGTCATCAGTTGAGAGGGCGAACATATGAACTGCGCCTGGACTGTCTTTGATGAATTCGGCGGCGAAGAGGCGTGTCTTATCGGGGGAGCAGGCAAGGATGAAAATGTTTCCAAGGGGGGACGAGACGGGCATGAGTTGGGCAAGCGTGCCGGTGGCAGAGGTGAATCGCGTGACGTGAAGGGCGGGGCCGCGGCCTTCAACGAGACTGGAAACAAAGAGCCGATGGGTGGGCGTGTGTGGTTTGTTCATTGTGTGTGAGCGGCACGGACGACAAAGGGGGAGACCGGGTAACCAGATGCGTCAAAGAGGGTCGGGATGGGGTCGGCGGCCCAGGCATAACGTGCCGCGAGGGCGGGCTGCGAGGTGGTCAGTTGGACGGCGCAGGGGGCGGTGAAAGTTGGTGTGATGGTTTGCCAGGTTTGGCCGATGAGTACTTCAAAACGCGCGGCGTTTGACGCGGGGGAGGGATTGATGACGATGGATTCATGGACGCCGGTAAAAACCAGTTCAACGGTGTAGCCGGTAAAGCTTGCGCGGTGAAGTATCGGTCCATGTCTGCGCTTGTGCGAGTGAGATGGGTGTTGGGGATAGGCCAGTGCAAGTGCGATTTCCGCGGCGCGATGGGCAACAATGCGTTTTTGGATGGGATGGATGCGGATCGTGTCGCCCTGGTCCAGGGAAGGGATGACGCCGATGGCAGGGTCGGCGAGGGCGGATTGCTGGGCCCATCGGACGGTGGGCCAGGCGTCGTCAGGGTTATCGCACTGGATGTCGAAGTGGCGGGGGAGTTCGACAATCACGATGGGGACATGGCCGAAAGTCTGGCGCATGCCATGGATGAGACTGGCGAGGGATTGGGGGTATTCACCAGCGAGGCCGAGAATGGCGTCGGACTCTCCCTG
The DNA here is from genome assembly GCA_964527265.1 of uncultured Phycisphaeraceae bacterium. Classification (GTDB taxonomy): domain Bacteria; phylum Planctomycetota; class Phycisphaerae; order Phycisphaerales; family Phycisphaeraceae; genus CAZGOM01. Next base: position 25,563 of record CAZGOM010000029.1, read on the forward strand.
ATACCAGAGAATGCCGGCGATGGGTTCGTCCTGAAGGGGGGCGAGCATGGCGTTGTAGAGGACGGTGGGTGTGTGGGTGTCTCCCAGGCCGGTGGCGCGGGGCGGCATGGGGGCCATAGTCTGGCCGGCGGCGAGTTGGGCGCGAGACTGGCTTTGCCAGGCGGTGATGGCCTTGTTCCACTGCGACCAGGGGCCTTCGAGGGCCTTGCGGTATTTGTTGAGGTCGGAGAGGGCATCGGGTTGGGCGAGGAGGTCCAAGTCGAATTGATTGAGCCGCTGGGCTGCGGTGGAGGCGGGGGCAATGGCGTTGCGTGGTGTCCAGGACATGGCGGGGGTGTGGCCGACGGCGGTCTGGATGAAGGCGACGGGGGTCTGGAGGCGATCATGGAGTGCCTGGGCGAAGTGGTAGGCGATTCCTGAAGCTGTTTTGAGCGTCAGGGTGGGGTGCTGCCACTGGATGGCCGTGTTAGAAAGAGGGACTGCTGAAACAGTGACGGGGATGTGGACAAAGCGCAGAGGATCATGCGGGTTTGGAGGCGGAAGTTCCTGTATCTCCAGGGAAGCGAGCGACATGGCCATGTTGGATTGGCCTGCGCAGAGCCAGACCTGGCCGGAGAGGAGATTGTCGAGCGGGATTCGGGCTTCACCGGAGGCGGCATTGCTGGAAGTGACTTGGCCCGAGTGCGGCCCGCCGGGAGGGAGTGGGGGGAGGAAGCAGCGCCATTGGCCCTGGGCATCTGCGGTGGTGTGGACGTGAGATTGACCCAGTTGTGCATGGACGGCTTGGCCGGGAGGAGCTGTGCCGCGGAGGAGGATGGGCCGATTGGCCTGAATGGTGGCGTTGGAGCGGGTGAGGCCTGTGAGAGCAAAGGGATGGACGGGGTCGGTCATGGCATTTGTCCGGCTTGTGAGCGTTTGCGTGAGAAAAAGGATTGTACAGCAACCCGCGTGCTTGTATTATGGAATTAAGATAAATGCAATACAATGGTAAGATATATAGGTTTGCAAGGAAGAGCGGGAACCAACGATGATGCGAATCATGCTGACTGGGGCTTGTGGACGGCTGGGACGCGCCATTATGGAGCAGGGGCGCGGTCGATTTGAGTTTGTCCCGGTGGATCGTTCCTCATGTGTGCTTGATATGGGAGGTGTTCAGTGTGATTTGATGGAACAGGATGCGCTTGGCAAAGCGGCGCAAGGCTGCGATGTGGCGATCCATGCGGCTGCGCTGCATGGGGGGGATGTGGATCACGTGTCTGCGGCGGATTTTTACCGGGTGAATGTCGCAGGGACGGGGAATGTGTTTGAAGCTTGCGTGAGGGCGGGGGTCAAGCGTGTGGTGAACATTTCCTCGCTGACAATTCTTTACGGCCTGGGCTGGAAGGGAAACGGGCGGTCTGTGGTGACGGAGGAGAGCGGGACGGCGCTGGAGTGGATCTATCCTCATTCGAAATACCTGGGTGAGCAGGTGGGGGATTTTTATGCGCGCAAGAAGGGCATCGAAGTGGTGCATCTGCGGTATGCGTGGATCCGTTCGGTGGGGGTTGAAAAACTGGGTACGGGGCTTTTGGCCAGGGCTATCTCTGCGAGCGACTCGGGGCAAGCGGCTTTGCGTGCGTGCGTGACACCGGGGTTGAAGAATGAAGTGTTTTTGATCGGTCCTGACACGCCGATCACGCAGGCGGACATTGATGCAGGGCTTGAGGACCCGATGGGCGTGCTTGAGCGGTTATGGCCGGGATGCTCGCAGGTGTTGGTCAAAAACGGGGTGCGGGTGATACCGGAGGATTTGTGGCCTGTCGCGAGTATCGAGAAGGCGGCGCGGATGCTGGACTGGCGGCCGCAGGTGACGTTTGAGAGATACCTGGAAACGCTTGGATGGGCGTCAGGTGTGGTGCCTGCTTGAGAAGGGGTGAGCGGGCGGTGGCAGGTATGGGGCATAACTTTTTAAAGAAACACAATGACAGACACGATTGAATCTGTGCGATTGGCCAATGTTGGCGTTGTGGGAGTTTTTGATGGCAAAACAGGACGGTTGCTATCGCTGTCGAGATCAGGGGGGAGGGGATTGCTGATGGGGGATTATTTCCGGCTGCGGATGAATGGGGTGGTGCATACCGACAAGGCGGATGCGATGGCGGGGGCAGGGATGAGTTTGCTGGCCTGCACCAGAGTGAAGTGGGGGCAGGGGCGTGTGAGGTCAGTGTGGGAGGATGGGCTGGTGCGGGTGGTGCGGGATTATTACCTTCCTGAAAATGGGTTGTTCATGCGGGTGAGAACGTCGACGCGGGCGCTTAAAACGATAGCGGGGGCGATGCCGACGGCACTGCCGATGTTTGTGTTTGCGGAAGATATTGCGGATCCGCTGGGGGATGAGCGAGACCATTATTTTGATGGGTGCGAACTTGGGCCGGGGGTGGAACTGCCTGCGTGGCGGGTGTTTTTTCGCAAGTCGAACGATGACGGGGCGATGATTGCAACGACATGCCGGGAGCAGATGACGCGTGTGCAGGTGCTGCCTGAGGGCATTGAGATCAATCCGCACCACGCGGTGCTATATACAGCAGATGGGTCTGCGCGATTTCCTTTATTGAACTTGAAGGCCGGGGAGGTGGTGCGTCATGAATTTTGCGTGGGGGGATGGTCCCGGGGTGAGCATGAGCGGTTGATCGCGGGGCTGAGGCTTGATGTGCCCAGGAGGCGGCGCGTACCTGCGTTGACGGGGACGGGGGTGGTGGAGCCTGCCGGGAAGGGAACTCTCGTGTTTCATCCCGGGAGGGAGAAGGCTGTGGGGGTGGATGCGCCGTTTGACGCGACGCGATGGCGGGTGGCGCCGGCGCCATGGTGCGAAGCAGGGGAGGCGCTGTATGCGCCCAGCGAGGTGTTTCCGGAGCCGGTTTTGATCAGGCCGAGGGGGGTGGGGAGGTACCGGATTATTGTTGAAATCGGCCCGGGTTCGGCACCTTTGATTCGTGTGGACGGCAGGCCGGTGTATCGGGTTGCGTCGGGTGTGTTGACGTGTTTTGTGCGTGTCTTGTCAGGGGCGAAGTCGGGGCGGGTTGTGGATTATGGCGTGCATGAACTGACGGCCGATAGCGTGGTGACGCTGGAACGGGCGCCGGAGCGGCATGACATCACGCTGGTGGGGTCGGTGCGACTTACGCCGACGAAAGACCCGGTGCGAACGCCTCGCGCCGGTGCACTGGCGATGCATTCGTTCATCGACACGCCGGATATCAATATGGTGAACGATTGCCGCAATCCTGGGATTGAGCCATATCGGGAGGTGATCCGTGAACATGCGTGCATGGGCTTTACATCGCTGATCTGGCGGATTGATGGGCAGGTGACGGAATATCCGACGAATGTGGGGACGCGGCGGTACACGTATGGAAAGGTGCATGGTGTGTATTCACCGCTGACCAAGGAGGGGGGAAGGATTCAGCGGAAGACGGATATGCTCAAGCTGGCGGTGGAGACGGGGCACGCGCATGGCTTGAAGGTGGTGGGTTGGATGCGTTTTAATGCCTATTGGGGGAATGTGCAGAGTGATTTTTACCGGGATCATCCCAATTACTGGGAGACCTGGGAGAACGGGAGCACCGGGCGCAAGCTGTGCCTGGCGCACCCGGAGGTGCGGGCGCATAAGCGGGCCATATTGCTGGAGGCGGCGCGCTACGGGCTGGACGGGCTGAATCTGGGATTTCTGCGGCATGCGCCGATCCTGCACCGGGCGCCGATTCTGGTGGAGGGGTATCGGAAGGAATACGGGGAGGAGCCGCCGCTGCACAATAAGCCGGGGGAACTGGATTTTAATCACAGCTTGCCGCATGGTGATGAGAAGTCTGTGAGATGGTTCAAGTATCGAGCGCGTTTCATGACTGAGTTTGGGCGGGAATTGAAATCGGATCTGAAGGCGGCGGGACTGGGGCATTTGCCGGTGTCGATCTGGGTGCGGGCGAACCATTGCCTGTTTGACGGGATCGACCTGGAGGCGTGGCTGGAAGAAGGGCTTTGCGACCAGGTGATTGCGGATTCGATGCATTCGGGGCGCGTGGGGGAAGCGTGCGTGGATCCGACGCCGGAGTGGGAGGCGATGGTGCGCGCGAAGGTACCGCTGGTGCGGGGGTTGTCGGCGTTTGTGCCATCGACGACGCGGGATCACCTAGGCTCATTTTTGAGGCGGTATGACGGGATCAGCATGTATGAGGGAAATTGCGCGGTGATGGATGACCGTTTCCGCGCGATGTTTGAGTCGGAGCTGGACAAAGTGGATTGAGCTGGGAGCGGTCAGGCCGTAAAGGATTCCACGGCATAGCGTTCGACGAGGGCTTGGTCGACATCGATGCCAAGGCCGGGGTCGGTGGGGACGAGGATGGCGCCGTTTTTGAGGGTGAAGTCGTGTTTGAGGAGGTGGGATTCGCGGAGCCAGGGGCCGATCTGATCGCCGGGGAGCTGGCAATTGGGTGTAACGGCGGCGAGATGGAGCTGGGCTGCGGTGTAGATGCCCAGGTCGAGGGCGCTGCCGTGCCAGCAGGGGAGGTTGGCGGCGTCGGCGGCGGCGGCGAGCTGGCGCCATGTTGCGAGGCCGACTGTGTGGCTGTCGAGGTTGAGGCCACCGGCGGCGCCGGAATTCATGACTGAATTGATGGAGTCCGGATCGTCGAGGTGGATGACGAGGCGGGCGGAAATCTGTGGGCGAAGGGCGATGGCGTCCTGGAGGTGGAGACGCGGGAAGGGGTCTTCGAGGATGCGCATGTTGCCGACCTTGTCCATGTCGAGGATGGTGGAGCGGGCGTCGTCGAGTCGGTAGAAGCGCTGGTTTGGGTCGACGGTGACGGGGAAGTTTTTGGAGCCGGCGGCTTGCCTGATGGCGTGAAGGCGCTGGACGTTTGGATCTTCGAGTGTGGTTTTGATTTTGATGCCGTGGAAGCCCAGGGAGATGCCGCGTTTGACGAGGCGTTTGGCGTCTTTGGTTGTGACGCGTCCCATCCAGTAGTCGGTGGGGATGGCGTTTCGCCAGCGACCGCCCCAGAGTTGACTGAGGCTTATGCCGCAGCGGCGAGAGGTGAGATCCAGGAGGGCCATTTCAAAGGGGGTTTGAAAGGGGTGCCGCAGGCGCATGCGGAGATTTGCGTCTGGGCTGGCGAAGGGTGAGGGGGGAGAAGGTAGATGCCAGTATGTGGCGTTTGGGGCCCAGAGATCGAGAAACTGGGTGCGGAGGGAATCGATTGGTTTGTCTACAATGCGTTGGAGGACTTTCTGAAGGTCGTCACCGGGTTTGAATTGGCCTTCCCCCCAGCCGGATTGGCCCGAATTATCTGTGATTTTGAGGACCATTCGATCGGGGCCAATGGGCTGTCCGCCGAACTCCGGACTGGCGCACCATTGCTGGAGGAGTGGGACGCGGATGCGCCATGCGAGGGCCGAGCTTATGGTGTGTGTTTTGGTCATGTCTTAAGTTGTCTTAATATTGTTGAGTTAATTATAAGATAAAAGTGTTGATTTGTCTTAGGGATTGGTTTAGAGTGAGGATGTCATTTCTGGTTGCGGTTCCAAGTTCCCCGTTATTCTTGTAGAGAAAGCTGCTGTTATGGTTGACTGCAAAAGGCAAACGGCGGGAGGAGGGTTCACGCTCATCGAGGTGTTGGTGGTGATTACGATCACAGCGGCGTTGCTGGCGGTTCTGCTGCCGTCCTTGAGTGAGGCGCGACGTGTGGCCAAGGATGCGAGTTGCCTGGCGAATGTGAGGTCGCTTGGTCAGGCGGGGTTTTTGTATGCGGAGGATTTCAAGCAGTCGACGACGCCGCAGGTGATTTACCCCAATGATTTTAACTACACGCCGGCGGCCAACGAGAATCGGGTGATGGGGACGTACCGGTGGGCGTACTGGGCGGATTGCCTGAATCTTTACCTGACGACGGAGAAGGTGTTTGACTGCCCGCTGGGATCGACCCGGACGGTGGGTTCGACGATCCAGAAGCTGCCGTGGGGATATGCGCAGAATCCGTTTATTTATCCGGTTGATTCCAATGGAGGGCGTACGGGGAATGTGCCCAAGCGCTTGGATGCGTTTCGGAATCCGCATACGAAACTGATGTATATGGATACGGGATTCTCGACGATAACGAATGTTTCTGGGGCTGCGCCGCGGGAGTATTTTTCGCCGTATTTTTCGGCGGATTTCATGAGTTCATCGGATAACCGGTCGTCACCGGCGATCCGTCATAACCTGAGGAATCTACCTGTCATGACGGACAACTACATGCCGGATTTTGATTGCGGGTTTAATTCGGTTTTCTTTGACGGGCACGGGGCGTATGTGGACTGGCCGACAGTGATTCCGCGGTATTTCGGTGGAAGCGGCGCGACGGCGGCGGACCGGGCCAAGCGAAACGAATTCTGGCTGCCGTGAGATGGTGTCGGTTAGTGGGCTGTTGTGACGGGATCGTGGTGACTTTTCGTAGAAACTGGAAAATCAATGAATCATTTCGTGCGGAACGTGCTGGTGTGGGGCGTTGCAGTGATGTTGTTATGCGTGCTTGCGCAGGGTTGGGGGGGCGCGGCGCAGGGGGCATCGGCCGATGCGGTTGAAGTTTTGAAAAAGCCTGTGAATTTGCCTTTTGTAAATTCTGATTTGAAGCAGGGGATCATTACGAATAAGTCCGTGATGTTTGCGGATCGCAGGGAGTATTGGGCGGATGATGAGGTGGGTCAATTTTTAATCGCGTTGCTGGCGCCGGGCGTGGAGCCGGTGGCGGCAGTTGGCAAAGGCGGAGCCAAGCCGACTGCGAAGCCTGCAGGGGTCAAGCCAGCCGGTGCGGGGGAGCCAGTGAAAGTCGGTTCATCCGAGACTGGTGCGCAGGACAGGGATGAGGCAGCGGGTGTGGGCGAGTCTGAAGAGGGGGGTGAAGGGTCGGCCGGGACGCAACCTGCGGCCAAACCGATTGCGGCAAAGATGGTGTTGGTTTTATGGGCGGTTGCGGGCGGGAAAGAGGCGCAGATTCAGCGCATTGAGTTTGCCCAGCCGCTTCATCCGAAGTTCCATGTGACATTTGGGGTATCGGCTTTGCCGGTGGGGGCTTATCGGGCGGCGGCGTGGCTGGAGGATGGGGCGGGTGGGAAGGGCGTGGAGGCGCAGTGGGCATTCACTAAAAGTGGGAAGAAATCGGATGCGGCGGTGTTTCCGGCGGAGGGACTGCCGGTGACGATGGAGGCGATTGGGGATGCGCGGGCGATGGAAGTGCCGATGCGGCTTTCGATTCCGCTGCCGCGTGGGGCCGTGAAGGACGTGTCGGAATTGGCGTTGATGCGCGAGGGCAAAGAGGTGCGTCTTCAGGCGTCGGCGCTGGCGAACTGGGGACCTGGGGCGTCGGTCCGGTGGGCGGAGGGGAAGTTTGCCGCGCAGTACAAGGACGGGAAGGCGGAGGGTTATCGACTGGTGAGACGGCCGGGGGGCGCGAAGGGGGCTTTTGCCGCGTCGGCGTCCGCGATGAAGGTGGAGGAGACGGCCAATGAGATCACGGTGGATAACGGCACGTTGAAGTTCACGGTGTCGAAGAAGTCGTTTGCGGGAATACAGAAGGCGTGGTTTGATTCGTCGGGCAAGAGCAACTACGACGTGAAGGCTCCGGTGATCAGCGCGCTGGGGGATGATTCAGGGCCATTTTTGATGGATGAACGGCTGGTGAAGTTCACGAGCGCGGCGGACAAGACGCCGAGCGTGAGAGTGGAAGAGTCCGGGCCCGAGAGTGTGACCATACTTGCCTCCGGCTGGTACAGCGATCGGGACAAGAGAGTGCCTCCGTTGTGTCAGTACCAGGTTCGCATGACGCTGGCAGCGGGCCAGCTGGAGGTGGGCATCGCGCACAATACGGTGATCACTTACGACACCCGCAAGCACAAGATCCGGGACTTGGGATTTGCGATTAATTACACGGGAGCGGAGCGATATGCGTTTGGGGTGGATGGCGCGAGTGTGGCAGGGAAGCTGTCGCAGGCGCCGGGAGTATCGCCCAAACGCCAGGGTGAGCAGACGCAATATGCCGCGGTGTACATGCATCAAAAGACGTGGGACCAATGCACGGTGACACGCGAGGACGCAAAAGCGGTGGAGGGGAAGAAGTCCGACGGGTGGGTGGCGACGTGGAGCGATGAAAAGCCCGTGGTGAGCGTAACACTGCGAGACGTGTGGGAGAAATTTCCCAAGGAACTGGAGGCGCGCAGCGGGGCGATCGTGGTACATGCCTGGCCCAAGAACGGCAAGCGCGTGTTTACGCCCGAGCAGGAACTGGCGCTGAAGAACATTTACAAGTTCTGGTGTTTTCATCAGCATCCGATGCTGGACTTGAATCTGCCTCAGGACTATTACCAGGCGCTGGCGGATCTGGGAGGGACGGAGACACGCGAGACCCGGGCGGAACACGCGCTCAACGGAAATGGCCAGGGCATGACGCTCAGCAGCCATATCAGCGTGCGGGTCCACCCGGCGACGCTGGAGGAGGATGAGAAGGCGGCGCGGCTTTCGGCGCTTTGCCTGAACGATGCGAAGTTGTTTGAGAATCAGCCCTATGCGACGCTGAGCCCGGAGTGGTGCACGCGGTCGCAGGCGCTGGAGCCGATCAGCGAGGTGAACAATGATTTCAAGGCGTTTGAAGAGACGATTCTTGCGGGGCTCAGTTCGTACAACGGATCTGTGGAGCGCGGGCAGGAATATGGGATGTTCATCTGGCCGGATACGCATACATACTGGCTGCCGGCGGAGGGCCGCGCGAGCCTGCATCGCGTGTGGCAGAATTCGCATTACCACCAGGTGGGCAATGCATGGGTGCTGTGGCTGAGGTCGGGTGATCCGCGGATGCTGCGATGGGCGCGGGATAACTCGGCGCATTTCCGGGATGTAGGGACCATCGCGTATGCCGAGCCGGGATCTGTGGAAACGGCGATTGCGTTTCATCTGCCGGGAGCGATGTACCACTGCAAAGGCTGCACGCCCTGGGGTTCTGAAACCAAGGGGATGATCCGCCGGGATACGCATGCGGGGATTTACGGGCATTGGGTGGATTCGGATGCGCATCTGTATGCATGGCTGATCGGGGGGGAGCCGCGCGCGCGAGATCTCTATGCGCTATGGCTTAATTCGCTGAAGACGTATGGGTACATAGGTGCAGGGGTTCGCCGCGAGGCGAACAATACACTGGCGATGATCATCAATGCGTATGAATTCACCGGGGATGCTGATTTCCTGGCTCCGATCTGGACGCTGGGACAGACGTTGCGGACACGCGAGCCATTGGAGCAGCAGAACCCGGGGCCGATGTGGCATCCGCTTTGGATCAACCGGTACTACCACCTGACACGTGATCCGGAGTATGTGCCTTTCATCTTGAAGTATGGGCGGTCGGCGGTGATGGGGAATACGTGGAACCTTGCGCTGTCGGCACTGGCGTATGAAGTGTCGGGGGATAAAACTTATCTGACGCAGCAATTGAACGGCATCAAGGCCTTTCCGCGGAGGTTGTATCGCTTCGCGGGGGATCCTTACGACAACTATGGGATGGGCCCAGGGCCACTGGGTATGAACTGGGGCGAGATGGGTGTGGGATCATTCATGCGGGCGCTGAAGCAGGCGGGGATCACGGGGTTTCCGGCGGATTTACCCGAGCGGGGGGGGCAGTATCCCGTGGCGCTGGGGAGAAAGCCGTTCAGCGAGCTTTGGGGCTATACGAAAGCCGGAGGAGATTTGAAGATCGAAGCGACGGCCTCGGGTGTGGAGGGGGATGCGCATAAGGGTGAGATGGTGGTGACGGGGCCGGATGGCCAGGTGCTGGGGCGTTCGCCCGAGGGGCAGGCGAACCGGATTGTGATGTCTGCGGAGGTGAAAGCGCCCGCGGGCTCGCTGGTCAATGTGGCGTACCAGGGGTATGGCGGAATCGGGAGCGGCGTGAAGGGATTTGATGCGCAGGCGGGGCTTTTGACCGCGGGGCGCGGGTATGGGATGTCGAGTGCGTATTTTTACATGATGCCGCAGGGGGATGCCAGGGAGGCGACATTGAAATTCGATGCCCCGCCGGTGGATGGAAATGATCGTTCGATTGTGAATGTGGTCGTGACGGATGGTGGGGGTAAGACGGTGCTGGAATCGTCGATGCACCATTTGTTTTCAAACAAGTCGGCATCGGTGATGCTGGATGTGACCAAGAATCCGTTGCCATGGCGGGTGGACGCAATTGGAGCGGTGAGGTTCTCGTTTACATCAGAGCGTGAGCGCTGGGTGATTGCGCCGACGCGTGCGGACCTGCAAGTGATGCTGCCGCTGATGGCGAAGGTGGCGGGCGCCAAATGAAGGTGCGATGGCCGATGGGCGAAGCCCTTTGCAGAAGCGGGTTATTCCTGGGCCGGGGCGGTGGTTGCGCCTTCGTAGAGAACGCAGCCGAGCTGGAGCCTGCGGACGGGGAGGTCCGGGTAGGCCATGCGGGTGATGAGGAAATTGGCGGCGGATCGACCCATGAGGTCGACGGGTATGGCAGCGGTGGTGAGGGGGCCGGTGGGGAGGTTGCGTCCACGAACCTGACCATCGAAGCCGACGATGACGTAGTCTTTGCCGGGTTGCACGCCATGGGCGAGCGCGCCGTGGACGAAGCCGATGGCGATGTCGTCGCTGGCGCAGAAGATACCCCTGGGACGGGGATTCAAGTTGAGGTAGGTGCGAACGATGGCGGCGCCGGAGGTGGTGGTGTAGTTGCCGGCGTTGAGTTGATGGTGTGCAGGTATTTCCTTGCCGAAGCCGGCGGCAAGGCCTTCGAGGCGGAGGCTGGAGGTGTGGTCATAGCGGGTGGAATCGCTTTTGACGCCGATGAAGCAGAGGGAAGCGCAGCCGATTTTGGCGAGATGTTCACCGGCGAGGTATCCGCCTTGTTCCGAGTCTGCCATGACGATGTCGTAGCCGGAGGCGCCGAGGATGCGGACGGAGGCGGTGGTGCTGAGGCAGACGACGGGTTGGGCGGGGATGACCTGGATGGGCGTTCTTTCGTTCCAGTTGAGGATGAGCTGGGCGGCGAGGCTGGATGCGCTGACCTGGGCTTCGCGGGCGTGGCCGTGGTCGTAGGGGATGCGGGTGACGCGGCAGCCGGCGCTGGCGAAGATCTCCTGGGCGGATTCGACGACGGTTTGAAGGAAGCCCTCAAGCACTTTGGCGCTGGTGAGTATGCCGATGGTGGCGCCGGCGACCTGACGCGCGGGCTGGCGTGTGGGGCCGGAGGCGTCGGAGGGGGCGCGCTCAAGATTGGCCATGGTGTCCAGGACAAAGGTGCCCTGTCCGGCCCGGCTGGCCAGGCGGCCTTCGGCGACGAGTTCCTTGATGGCCTTGTGGGTGTTGGTCTGCCCTGCGCCGATTTGCACAGCCAGGGCCTTGATGGGGGGAATTTTTGTTCCCACGGGCCATTGGGTGCCGATCATGGTGAGCAATTGCGATTTGATCGCCCGGTAGGCCTTGGCGTTTTCCATGACGATGGCGCTTTGATTCTGCTGAGGCGATTGGGTCATTGGGCTTCCGTGGCGTTTGCGGGCGTGAAGGGTGCTAAGACAAGTTTACTACATAGGGGGCGTAAAGCCCAGCGAGGTTGTGACGCTTTAGCGTGTTAAGCGTTTGCCGGTGTTTCAAGTCGTGGAAATGAAAGTGGATCGCATGCAGATGTATTGGAGTCCTTGGGATTATTTCGCGGCTGACCCGACGATTGTGGAGCATGCGGGTCGGTTTCATTTGTTTTTCGAGAGCACGACGGCGCTGGCAGTGCCGGGAGAGCCCAGGGGGCCGCTGAGCATCTGCCATTATGTGTCGGATGATCTTTGCGCCTGGAAGGCATTGCCGGTGGCACTGAGGGTGGGGCCAAAGGACGCCTGGGATGGGTATCTGCTTTACCACCTGGATGTGGTGGTGACGGACGGCAAGTGGTGGATGTTTTATACAGGACTGGACCGCGCTGGTTACGGGCAGCGGCAGCAGATCGGGGTGGCGACTTCCACGGACGGCATCACCTGGGAGAAGCACTCAGGCAACCCCGTGCTGACCAACACGCGGTATGAACGGGCGATCCCCAGGGAAGGGTCGCACCGGCCTGGAGACAAGGATCTGGGGCGTGAGTGGTTCCGCGACCCGATGGTAGTGTTTGATCAAAAGTCCGGGCGCTGGGTGATGGCGGTGGTGGCGCGCGACCCGGCGAAGGAAGTGGACGGGCGCGCGTGTGTGGCGGGGTACAGTTCGACGGACCTGGTGCATTGGAAGGACGAGGGGCCGATCTTCAGCCCGGGACGGTTTCACACAGTGGAAACGCCTTCGATTTTTGAACAGGGCGGACGGCATTACCTGGTGTATATGAGCAGCCCGAGCTGGGGCGTGCCGATTTTCAGTTCAGACGCGGGGCAAAATGCTGGTAATTACGTGGCGGTGTCGGACAACGGTCCGCTTGGGCCTTATGCCGCGCTTGAGGACGAGGTGCTGATCGCGTCGGCCGGGGCGATGCGGCTGGGGGCGCAACGGGTGCTGCCGGTGAGCGACGGGCGGCTGATGCTGTACGGGTGGGTGGGGACGCGGCCGACCCCTGATGACGGCCCGGCGGATGGAACGCGAACGACGGTGTTTCCGACGCTCAAGCCTGTGAAGGTGATGGCGGATCATCTGCGTGTGGAAGCCTCGCAGGAATTGGCTGCGGTGGCGCGAAAGCCGGTGGATCTGCGAATGATGAAGGGGGTTATGAGCCCTGAGGTGGTGGAGACGGGGCCGTTGGACGTGAAGGTGCGGGCGTATGGTGGCAGGGGGGCGGCGTTGTTTGACGCGGGGAGCGCGGATCTGGTGCTGGAAGGACGGGTGACTTTCAGCCAGGGGGAGCGGGCGGGACTGGCTTTCCGATGCGATGGGCTGGGGAAAAGCGGGTTGATGGCGGTGGTGGACCGGCGGCTCAAGCGCGTGGAACTGGCGGCGATGGGTGGGGTGGCGGGGGCGGCGGATACCGGCGATGCAGCGGGCATGCCGATTGACTCTCCGACATTCGTCGGGGCCGGGCAGACGGGAGCATTCATCGATTCGCGCGGGTGGAAGGTGAGGCAGGGTGTGCATCTGCTGGTGGCATGCCAGGGAGTGATGATCGAGGTGTATGTGGATGGGCGGCTGATGCTGCAGCAGGCGCGTCACGGGGAGCGCGGGACGCACGCCGGGGTGGTGGTTGAGCGCGCGGGCGCGGTGTTTGAGGGGGTGGAATGTGCGCGTTTACCGGGGATTATCCACCTCTGATTGATATTAAGACAATTTATTATTGACGTCTTATAATTATCGTATATTGTGTAAATCGTGTCTGGTTCTGCGAAGTCTCGCACGTGCGCAGGCTTATCTGGCTGATGTGTTTTGATTCTTACGGCAGGAATTTCCCATGTTTGATTCGATTCGTTTTTTGACGATGACGGCTTGCTGCCTTTGTCTGGCGTATGCGGCAAAGGGGGTGGATGAGCCGGAGCCTTCATTTTATGAATCGTTCGATAAGGGAAAATCAGCAGGGGTGGTGGGAAATGCGGGGGTGAGCTTCAAGCGGGATGCGCGGGACATTGTGGATCTGGATCGCGGGACGCTTTGTTTTTTCATCAAGAGCGACAAGCCGATCGTGCAGAACAACTGGAACCGGATCGCGGGGATCAATGGACCTCGAAGCGGGTCGTACTGGAATATGCTGATGGACTTCAATGGAAAGTTCAATGATTTCATGTTCAATCTGTATGACGTCGGGAGGTATTCGCCGCCGCTGAAGATGGCTTCGCCGATCGGTCGCTGGAAGCCGGGTCAGTGGGTGCATCTGGCGGCGGTGTGGGACCGTCAGCAAGGGGTGACCCTTTATGAGGATGGTGAGCGGGTGGCAAGCAACTGGGGAGAGCACCGCTGGGCCTGGAACCTGACGCCGTCGGAGTTGTTTGTGAATCTGCCTGTGGATGAGTTGTATGTGTTCAACGATGCGCTGAGTGATGCGCAGGTGGCGCAACTGGCCAAGGGGCAAAAGCCGACGGGGCCGAGCCTGCCAGTGAAGACCGGAGCCACGCAGGAGGAACTTGCGCGCATGGGGTGGACGGATGTGGGTCTGGGAGAACTGGCGCGCGTGAAGCCCGATGAGCCGGTGGCGCTTGTATTTGCGCGGATTCAAAAGGCTGTGGCGGCCAAGCGGCCGGTTGCTCCGCCGCGGGGCGGGTTGATGGGTTCGAGCTGGCCGGACATCAAGTACGGGGCTTCGACGCGGGGACGTGAATTGGAACTTGAGTTGACACCTGGGTCCGTTTTTGATCGGGTGAGGCTGTTTGTGCAGCGACCGTTTACCGGGGAGCTGGTGCAGACATCGGGCCAGGGGGCGGACCAGAAACTGACGGTGATTCAGGTGCCTGAGGCGACAGTGTGGAACAAGAAGCTGGGGAAAGCGGTGAGCGGGGAGAGCCTGAAGATCACACGCGAATACGGGAACCTGGGACCGGTGGATTTTTACCGGGTGGAAAAGGCTTTGGCGGAGGCGCAGGCGAAGGCGAAGCTGGTGTATCGATTCGAAAAGGCGGACGCGCTGCCGAAGGATGAGACGGGACTGACGCTGACGGCGCAGACGGCGGTGCGATACCGCAGACCGGTGCTGGGACGGGAAGCAAGCGTGGCGGACTGGACGCTGAGCGCCCCGGCGTTTGGCGGATTTCAAGCCACGACAACGCCGCCGCCGGGGCCGGCGAAGGCGTTTGACGGCGTGGTGGTCAAGCTGGTGGCGGAGGGGCTGGCCCAACCCACGCCTGTGCGTGTGGCGGTGACGGAGCCTGTGAATGGGGCGCGGACGTGGCTGAGCGGAGAAGTGGTGCTGGAGCCCAAGGGGCCAGGGCGGCAGGTGTATACGGTTGTGCTTCAAGGGCGGCCGGTGATCAACATGCCGGAGTTTCAGAGGCGTAAATATCTGGGAAATGGCAAGCATGAAGCCACCCCCACGGTTGTGCCAGGTGCGGTGTTTGGGGTGAGCGTGACGGCGGGAGCGCCGGTGACATGGGCGATGGGGGACACGGGGTGCACGCTGGGGCTGATGGAGACGGATATGCAGGGGGCGCTGGAGGCGGCGGCGGACGACCAGGTGGAGTTTATGCGGGAGGGGTATGCCGAGCAGATGGAGGGGCATGATTACGGTGATCCTTCGATTGTGATTCCGTTGCGGTGGCTATGCATGTTCGCGCCGGAGCGGATGGAAACGCGGCAGTTGTATGAGCGGTCGGGGTCGCCGAAGTTTTTTGAGGGGATTCGGGTTCCGGTTCTGGCGTATGAAAAGCCGGCCAACACGACGGGCGCGCCGGACTGGGCGTTCTGGCAGATGAAGGTGATGGCCGAGCACCGCAAGATCCTGGATTTTTACATCGATGAAAAGCAGGTGGAGACAGGGGAATTCGGGGGTATCTGGAACGACGACACAGACCACACGGAGCAATGGATCGGGCTGGCGCTGTGCATGGATGATTCGGGGAAGATCAAGCGTGCGCTGCACAAGTTCTGGGATGGGCTATGGAACCTTCAGCTTGAGGAGGGGGTGGGGAAATATGTGCAGGATTCCTGCCACTATTACGAGGAAGGCATGGGCAGCATGGGGATGCGGCTGCTGCTGGATTACGGCGACCCTGTGGCTTACGCGCGGGCGCTGACGACGTGCAGCCATTACGGGCAATGGCTGCGCGAAGATGAAAATGGAGGGCTGGGGAATGTCAGCGAGTTCATGAGCCTGAATGAAAACTGGACGGAAGGGGACCGCTTTGCCAACAGCGGGGGGCGACGGGGGCACAATCGGGACATGATGGTGCCGCCGGCTTATCTGATCTGGTACAACCGTCATCCGGAGATGGCGCGGCTTTACCGGGGGTGGTTTAAAGGGGTGGAGCCGGGGTTGGGGGAAGGGCTTCAGTCATATGCGTATGACGTGATCAGCGATCCGGAGGCGGCGAAAAAGAACTACCTCAAGCGTCTGCGTGAGGAGAAAGCCGACAAGCTCAGCGATGTGATGGGGCTGACGGAATTGATTGATGCGGTGGGCGTGGATGAGACGACGCGGAAGGCGATGGCGAAGCCTTACAAGCCGGCGGAGCCGGTGCAGCATTATCCATCTTATCTTTCGACGGAGATGCACTGGTATTTGTACAAGATGTCTGGGGATATCCGATATGTGACGGAGTCTTACCAGCAGGTATGCGCGTGGTTTTACAGCCACGACTGGCTTAACAGCCGGGCGGAGCCGACGATGGACCGCAATCCTTTGCCGCGCACGACGCTGGTGCGGGCGCGGACGGGCGGGCTGGCCTCAAACCGTGGCGCCAGTCGAGTGATGTGGCCAAGTTATGGGTTGTCGTACACCAAGGGGGGAGACAGCGTGGCGGCGCTGGTGATGGAGAATGATGAAACGCACCTGTCCGCGCGGTTCTACGCTTTTGACGAGAAGCCTCACGAAATGGGGCTCAAGGTTTGGCGGCTGGATCCTGGGTCGTATGAAGTGGTGCTGTCGAAGGACGCCAATGACGATGGGAAGGGCGAAGGAGTGATTTGGCGGCAGAGGATGGACCTGGACCGCGGGGCGCCGATCACGCTGACCCTGCCGGCGAGGGAATCGGTGGTGCTGGAGATTGTGCCGATCAAGACGGCTAAGCCTGACTACAACAAGGCGGACCCGGCGATTGGGCCGGGGACGGTGGAATTGATTTACGATGACCACCTGGTGGTGCGTGTGTACAACAACGGGACCAAACCGGTGGAGAATCTGCTGGTGAAGGTGCGCGATTTAAAGTCAGGCAAAGTGATTGGGCGGGGTGAGCAGCGGATTGCCAATATTCCAGCGCCGCTGGACATGAAGCCGCAGCACAAATCGGTGGAGTTTCTGAACATTACGCCCAATGTGATGGGAGGGGTGATCGTGGAGATCGATCCTGAGAAGGAAGTGGATGACTTTAACCGGCACAACAATGTTGTTGAGCTTCGGTTTTGAGGGTCAGGGTGATTGCGGGTTGTTTGTGAGATCAAGGATGAACTGGAGGTAGGCGGACATGGCGGGGTCGTCGGGGTTGGCCATTTGTGTGGCGATTGAGCCGTGAGTGCGATTGGGGACGGTTAACTGACGGGTGACAGTGTTGCCGGCGAGTTTGAGCATGGCGAGGAAGTAATTGGTTTCTTCGAGGCGGCCTTTAAAGTCGTTGTCGCCGATGATGTAAATCTGCGGGGGGGTGAGTTGGCGCACGTGGAAGAGGGGGGCGTCTGCGTCGATGAATGGGGTGAAAAGTGGTTTGGGCACTCCGCGCTCTGATTTGATGGTGAGGTGGGTGGTGAGCTGTGCGGAGATGGGAAGAGCGCCTTTGATGTGGTCGGGGGCGAGGCCGACGTGCGCGAGGACTTTTGGGTCCATGACGAGCATGGAGGCGAGATAGGCGCCCGCGGAGTGGCCGGAGACAAAGAGAGCGTTGGGATCTCCGCCGTAGGAAGCGATGTTTTGCCTGACCCATTGGAAAGCGTGCGCGGCGTCTTGAAGGTAGTCGGGGTAGCGTGCTTTGGGGCTGAGGCGGTAATTGGCGCTTGCGAGGGCGATGCCGTGGTTTGCGAGGTTTTTGGCGATGACATTGCGTCCGACGTCGGCTTTGTCGCCGGCGTAGAGCCCGCCGCCGTGAAACCAGACGACGGTGGGAAAGGGTTTTGATGGCGTGCGATTCAAGGGGAGCACGAGGTCGAGGACGCAGTAGGATTGTTCTTCAGGCGTGAGAGACGAGTCTGTCTTGGGATATTTGTAAGATATATTTAAGATAATTTCATGATTTATCATGACGGAAATATAAAAGAGTCAAGGTAAAAAGTAAAAAGGGAGTGCGTAGGAGGGTAAAAGCGGAAGATTGCCAGGTTCAGGTTCAGGTTCAGGTGACGGTGACGTGTTCGATGAGTTCGCCCTTGGCGAGGGTTTGGGTCTGGCCGTTGTTATCGACGAATTTCACGCGGCGGCCGTCGGTGTAGAGGATGCCATTTTCGGCGAGGTCAAAGGAGAGGACGCCTTCGGCGAGGGTGGTGTCTTTGCCGGAGGGGTCGCGCTTTAAGAGGCGCCAGGTTTTGGGGACCAGGCCGGGGGCTTCGGATTTGGTGTTGTTGGCGGCTGCTTTCTGGGCGTCGATGTAGCGGCCGTAGAGCATGATGGCGCGGTTGGGCTGTGCGGGTGTGTTGCCGGGGCCACCGGCCCATTTGGGGGGTGTCTGGTTGCGCATGGCGCCGACGAGGTTGATCAAGCCGTAGAGGAGGTAATAGACGGCGATGACGAGGCGGACGGGGAAGAGGAGGATGTCCTTAGCGGTGTCCATCGGCGAGGTGTGATGGCGTGGGGATTCGTAGGGTCGGGCGATGTAATAGAGGTTACCGGCGGCGTCCTGTTTGGGGAGAAGGTAATCGGTGTGGGGGGATTCAAGGACGGGATCGAGATTACCGGTGGTGAGGTCGAGCTTGAGGATGGCGTAAGGGCCGACAGCCATGACGTAGCCTTGCTGGCTGCGGGAGAGGCCAGCGGATTGGTAGAGGAGGGTTTCTTTTTCGGTGGGGACCCAGGCAGGGGCCTGGTCGAGGACGTCGCCGTCGGTGATTTCGCGGAGGCGTGAGCCGTCTGCGTTCATGAGGGCGAGGTGTTCAGAGCCGTTTTGCTGGCCGGTGGAGCAGGCGATGGTGCCGTCCAGCGGGTGGCGGTGGAGGCCTTGGGCGCGCATCTGGCGGCGATGGACGAGGCGGCGCTCTTCGCCGGTGTCGGTTTCGTACACGAACAGCCCGGAGGTGGAGCCGGTGTCGAGGGAGTAGAGGAGCTTGCCGGGTTCTGAGCGAGTGACGGCGCAGAAAGAGATGGTGGACTCTCCAAGGCCGCCGCCTGCGCCGGGTTTGCCGCTGGCACCCCAGAGAGGCATGCCCATGTCTGCGCTTTTGTAGCGCCATGCATTTTTTTCGGCGGCGCGCTCAGCTTGGTCCATGAGGCCCTTGGCATAGGGGCTCTGGACCTGGGTGACCTTGCCGTCGGAACTGCGGAGGTAGAGGTGGCCTTCAGCGAGGTAGGCGATCGATGGAAGCGTTGTGGGTGATTGTGATGCCATGGTGTTTGATGAAGGCCCACGCGTTGGGGTTATCGGGTGATCGGGTTGCCGCGTGTCAATCAATCACCAAGTTACATCATTGGGCGTCTGAAAGGCATTCACCTGGGATGGCAGTTGGGTTTTCGAAGCCCCCCGGCAACCCGTTCACCCGACAACGCGGGTGCGTGGGCGAATCTGAATGCTTTTTTACAAGGCGGCGATGTTGTCGAATTCGCCCTTGAGGGCGGTGTAGAGGCGCTGGTATTGG
>CAZGOM010000030.1:0-44799 GCA_964527265.1 uncultured Phycisphaeraceae bacterium
GTGCTGCGGTTTGCCGGGATGAAGAATGATCGAAGCGTATTGAAAACGACTTATTTGAGTGAAGAAGATGACCCGAACCAGAAAGAACAGGACGGCAAGGAGCAGGTTTATGTATGTTTGATGAAGGCGTGGGATGGGCGGCTGATTTTGAACCTGATCGATGAGGATGCGAAGGATGCCAAAGGGGAAACGCTGGGGAAGTACAGCGGGCTGTATTTGCTGTGGTTTGAGAAGGACGAAGCGGGGAACCTGTGGGCGTGCGGCGTGGAGCCCAGCAGCGAGGAGTTAAAGAAGATGCGCAAGGGGGCTGATGGGAAAGAGGTGAAACTGGAGTTGGTGGAAGCACCGCGCAAGGGCGGGGGAGGGGGCGTATTCACGATCACCTCCAGTGAGGCGCAGATTCGGGCGTATCTGGCGGCCTGCAAGCCGGAGGATGTTTATAAGGTTCGGGATGGGGCCAGGAAGGATCATCGGTTCGCCAAGGCAGCGGCGGTGAATATGAATTACCAGGGGCGGCCGGAGTTCAGGAAACGAGTGGATGTGAATGAGGAAGCGGCGACGCAGCCGGGCAGGTAGCTGGGGAGAGTATGCTGGGGGGGAATGATTGGGTGTTTGTTTTCATATGGGAGAGAGAACATGTTGATGTGGAACCTTTGCCGCGGTTTGGGTGTGCTGGCGATGGCTTGCGTGTTTTTGGTGATGGCGGGGTGTGCCACGTTTACGACGCGTGAGCCGATGGGGGAGCGGATTGAATTGACGGACAAGCGGAGCGTGCGTGCGATTGCGAATTTCGATGTGTTGATGGGGCATGTGTGGCAGAGCCCGGAAAAGAAGAACCAGGATGAGCCGTTCAAGTTTACGCGGCAGGATGTGGCGGGGTTTACGGCGAAGTATCTGGATGCGCCGGAGAAGGGGCAGGCGTTTCAGGGTTTTGCGCGGTGGTGGGAGGATCGGCTGATCCTGCATGTGGGATGCGTGAACCAGAAGCTGCAGAGGCCGATGCTGATGTTCATCATGTTGAAGGTGGCGCAGGACAAGAATGGGGCGTGGACTGCGCAGATGTATGCGCCGCGGGCGAGTGCGTTTAAGGAGGAGCGGACAACCAGGAAGGGTGAGAAGGTGAAGCTGGAGTTTTATGAGTCGGGTGATGATTCGCAGATGTGGATCAAATCGGACGAGGCGACGCTGGCGAAGTATTTTTCGACGTGCCGTGCGGATGATTTATTTGAGGCGGCGGGCGAGCCGTGGCGGGGGATGACGGAGAAGGAGTATCGGGCGTCGAAGTCGAAGGCGGGAGCACCATCGGGTGTAAGGGTGGAGTAGATGGGATGGGGCATTGTGTGATGTGGGAAATGCGATTTTGTGAAATTCGCATTGCTTTTTTATTTAAACCTAGGTTATAAGAGGGGTGTTGGGATGTGAGCTCATATCGATCAAGTTGGGCTGGTATTTTGCCAGTAGAGGGATTTAAAGATGCTGAATCAACGCGACGGCGGGCCGCGGACCAATGGTTTTACCTTGGTGGAATTGCTGGTGGTGATTGCGATCATGGGGGTGCTGGTGGCGCTGCTGGTGCCGTCTTTGGCGAAGGCGCGGCGACAGGCGCTGGTGCTCAGGTGCGCGGCAAATATCCGACAGGTGACGTATGCGATGATCACGTATTCGTATGACAACAAAGGGCATTTTCCGGAAAGCAGCGGCGGGCAGTTTCCGGATGATTACGTGAACCGATTTTCGCGTGCGGTGGATTTGCGAGACGATTATTTGAATGGGGATTCGAAGGTGTTTCACTGCCCGGTGGCGCAGCCGCTGTACAGCACACCGACCTGGAAGGAAGCGACGCAGACGAATTTTGCGGCGCACAGCCAGATTGGTTACATCTATCTTGGCGGGTGGGGTTCGGCGGATACGCGGTCAAATTGGACGTATTACGGCTGGTATAACCAGGTGGCATCTTTTAACCAGGGGAAGCGGCTGACACCGACCTACTCACGGCTTGAGGCGGACCAAGCGGGGAACTCCAACGAGCGGCCGCTATTGATGGACATCAGTTTGAATTCAGGGCAGTTGTATCTGGGGGCGGGGCTTTCGTATCGGAGCTATGCGAATCCTGCGCATGGACAGTTTTTGGGGTCGCGGAATCCAGCGGACCAGAATGTGGGATATGTGGATGGGCATGGGGAGACGCATGGAGAGCCATTTACGAACAAGCCGCTGCGAACGACGATCAAGATGCATTTTTGAGAGATCAGCTTGAGGCGCTGGTGTAGTGGCGCATGGCGAAGGACCAGAACCAGCGGGAGAAGGCCAGGAGGCCGGCGGCGATTGCGAAGGCGATAAGTGTGGGTTTGAGGGAGGAGTGGCCCAGGAGAGTCTGGGCGGGGACGGTGGTGAGGAAGGCGACGGGAAGGACGAGGGTGAAGATGAGGCGGTAGGCAGGGGGATAGGCGGTGACGGGGTATTTGCCGGCTTCGAGGAAGGCGCGGAGGACCTCGGTGACGTTGTAGATTTTGACGAACCAGACGCTGAGGGTGCAGAGGGTGTACCAGAGCGCGTAGAGGATCATGAGGGCGGCAATGAGGGCGGGGAGCGCGCGGAGGTAGTCAATGGGGGCGAGTTGGTTTAAGTGGCCAGCGTAGGCGAGGAGGATGATGCCGAACAGGAGGTCGGGGAGGCCCCAGGGGTTGAAGTGGCGGGTGGAGAGCCAGAGCTGAGTGTCAACGGGTTTTAAGAGGACAAAGTCGAGTGTGCCGGTCTGTACGTGGCGGACGATGCGGGTGAGGTTTGCGGAGAGGAGGGTGGCGGTGAAGCCTTCGAGGAGGGTGAAGCAGCCAGTGACGAGGAGGGCCTGATGCCAGGTCCAGTCACCGAGGTTTGCGCCGGTGCGGTAAATGATAAAGAGGGTGAAGAGGCTGCCGGCGAGGGTGCCGAGGCTGGTGAAGAGGGCGAAGAGGAAATTCAGGCGGTACTCCATCTCGGCGATGATGGAGGTGGACCAGAAGAGTTTTAGCAGGCGTATGGTCTTCATGAATTTATCGTGGGGTAATAATGCGCTCGGGTGGTCGGGTTGCCGGGTTGTCGGGGGGCTGCGAGTGGGGTTGGGGGATTTTCATGCGCCCATGCCGGAGTAGCGTTTGAGGCCTTGTTTCCAGAGGAAGCGGTTTAGGGCGAAGAAAGCGGCGAACCAGGCGATCATGACGGCGCAGCCCTGGGCGACGTTGGTGAGGTCGCCCAGGAGGATTTTGGCGGGGAGGTAGATGAGGTAGGGGAAGGGGGTCCATTGGATGACGGCGCGGACGGAGTCGGGGTAGAGCTCAAGGGGAGCGATCAAGCCGGAGAAGAAGAGGTAGAGGAGGAACCACATTTGTTCGAGTGCGCCGGCGCGTTCTACCCAGAAGGCCAGGAGGGAGAAGGTGTACTGGATGACAAAACGGAGGGCAAAGGCGAGATGGACGATGAGGAGGAACCAGAGGATGTTGAGCGCGCCAGGCCACCAGGCGGCGGAGGGGTAGAGGGCAAAGAAGAGACCTATGAAACCCAGGAGGATGGGGACGCGGGTGAGGCGCTCGCCCATGTGGCCAAAGAGGTGGCGGAAGACAGGATCGATGGGTTGAAGGAGGGCGTTGGAGAGGGAGCCATCGACAACCTGCTGCTCGAATTCCCAGATGACCCAGACGACGGTGAGCTGGCGGACCAAGAAGACGGAGAAGAAGTAACGGGCGAAATCGATGGCTGTGAAGCCGGAGACGGAACCGGAGGTCTGGGCGATGTGAATCCAGAGGCCCATGAGGATGAGTGGGAGGACGCCGGCGAGCATCCATAGGACGATTTCGGCCCGGTATTCGAGCATGTAGGCGTAGCTGACGCCGGTCATGATGCGGGCGGTTTTTAGGGAGGGCATGGGAGGGTCTGAGGTCTAGGGTCTGGTTAGGGAGAATGGGTAATTGGAGGTTCAGGAAGATGCCGGAGCGGGGGTTGGTTTTGATTGGGAGAAGAGTTTGGCGATGACTTCTTCGATGGGCGGGTCGGTGATGGTGAGGTCTTTGATGCTGAGGGAGGAGAGCATCTGGGTAACGGTGGCGGGGAGGTTTTCACGTTTGACGAGGACGGTGAGGGACATGCCCTGGAGTTTTTGTTCCACGCCGAGAGTGGTGAGGGATTGGGGGTCTGGAGAGCGGTCGAGGTCCGCGGTGATCTGACGGTAGGGGGCGAAGCGGGTAAGGATTTCGTCGAGGGAGCCGTCGTGGATGAGCTTGCCGTGGTCGATGACCAGGACGCGATTGCAGAGTGAGACGATGTCGGCCATATAGTGGCTGGTGAGAAGGATGGTGGCGCCGGTTTGGTTGTTGTATTCACGAAGAAATTCGCGGACGGCGGCCTGGGCGTTGACGTCGAGGCCGAGGGTGGGCTCGTCGAGGAAGAGAATTTTGGGCTCGTGGATGAGTGCGGCGAGGAGTTCGGCTTTCATGCGCTGGCCGAGTGAGAGCTTGCGGACGCTTTGGCGGAGTTCGGCACCGATATCAAGCATTTTGGCAAGTTTTTGGAGGCGGTCCTGGTAGGCGGATTCGGGGATTTCGTAGACGGCGGCGTTGATGCGGAGAGAGTCGAGGACGGGGAGATCCCAGATGAGTTGCTGCTTCTGGCCCATGACCATGGTGATGGATTTGAGGAAGTCGTGCTTGCGTTCAAAAGGAGTGAAGCCGTTGACCTGTACGTGGCCGGCGGAGGGGTGGATGAGGCCGGTGAGCATTTTGAGGGTGGTGGTTTTGCCTGCGCCGTTGGGGCCCAGGAAGCCGACGAATTCACCGGGCTGGATGTCGAAGGAAATGTTGTCGACGGCCTGGATGGTTTTGTGCTGGCGGCTGAAGAAGTGTTTGAGGGTGTTGACCATGCCGGGGGATTTGAGGGAGACCCGGTAGGCTTTGGCGAGAGATTGAACCTGGATGATGGGTGGCATGGGGGGATTGTAAGTGCTTGAAGTGAGATTGGGGTTGATCGTTTACCACCAAGACACCAAGTCACGAAGTTCAGATAAAGGTGCAGATGAAGAGCAGGCTTTAAAGTGTCCGATCGTTTCTATCATTCTGCTCTATGGTTGGTTTACTTTAATTGCGTTTTGATGTAAATCAGATACAACATTGCGAACTCTCACTTAACTCAGGGGATTGGCATGAGCATCGTCAAACTCGTCAGCAAGCAGGTTGTTTACGCGGCGCCGGACAAGGGGATGTCGGCGTATGAAAACACTTATTACACACGTGCGGCGGGGGTTGAGAAGGTGCGTATGAGGCTGCTGGACATCAGCGATGACGTGCCTGGGCCGCGGGAGGTGGCGTTTTCGCAGGATAACGGGAGAACTTGGCCGGAGGTGATCCAGGTGCCGCAGCCCAGGGAGGTGGAGGGGGGGACATTGCGGGAATGGCCTTGCGAGCTGTGGGTTGATCCTGTGAACGGGCGGCAGCTTAATTTTTCGCTGGAATGTGTTTTTCCGACGAATTCATCGAGCCATGGGGCGAGGAATTATTACCTGAAGTATCAGGTGTCGGAGGACGGGGGGAGGACGAAAATCGTCAATGAGCGGGTGATCGAGGAAGGGTATACGGCTGAGAATCCGATGGTGGGGATGTGGATCGGGAAGAATGCGTTCACGAATGCAGCGATGCCGGGGATGATCCGGATGCCGGACGGGAAGATCCTGGCGGTGATGTCCAAGACGGTGCATGGCCCGGATGGGGAACTGTATAACCCGGCGAACAGCTGGATGTGGACGGAAATTCAAGTGCTGCATGGTTTCTGGCTGGAGGGGGGAAAGA
The DNA here is from genome assembly GCA_964527265.1 of uncultured Phycisphaeraceae bacterium. Classification (GTDB taxonomy): domain Bacteria; phylum Planctomycetota; class Phycisphaerae; order Phycisphaerales; family Phycisphaeraceae; genus CAZGOM01. Next base: position 5,814 of record CAZGOM010000030.1, read on the forward strand.
TCGAATGGCATGCAGGGCCGGTGATTCGGCTGACACCAGCGCAGGCGACGCGGGGCATCTGCGAGCCGGCATTGACGCTGCTGTCTGACGGGACTGTGATGACGGTAATGCGGGCGTGCAACGGCGGGCGGGCCGACCCGCAGAGCAAGCTGCCTTGCCATAAGTGGGTTTCATATTCGAAGGATGGGGGCGGGACGTGGACTTATCCCAAGCCGTGGGGCTATGACACGGGAGAGGCGTTCTTTTCGCCCGACAGCATCAGCGGGTTTTTGCGCCATTCCAATGGGAAGCTTTACTGGGCGGGGAACATCTGCGCGACCAATCCGGTGCATGGCAGCGGGCGCGAGAAGCTGTATATCGGAGAGGTGGACCAGAAGACGGGGAGGCTGATCAAGGAGACGGTTTCGATTCTTGCGGAACCTAAGGTGGGCGGGCCGCCCACGATGCTTTCAAACTTCATGTTCCATGAGGATCGGGAGACCAAGCAACTGGTGCTGAACCTGCCGTGGTTTGTGGAGCAGGAAAAGGACAAGTGGGGGGCGGACACCTGGGTGTTTCGTTACGAGCTCAAGGGAAATTAGACCAGAAGGCGCAGTAATGGGTGTTGTGCTGGTTTTGGGCCCAGCCGGCGGTGACGCTGGTGGGGTTGATATGGGTGACGCCGTAGCGGTACTCATAGATGGGCGCGTTGGTTTCGTAAGTGCGCCACTCGACGCGGCCGTCGAGCCAGTAGGCGTTTGAGCCTTTGGGGGCGGGGGCATCGCCGGAGGAGAATGTGTTACCACCGCTGTGGGCGAACATGTTCCGGGTGCCGGTGCCGTTGTAGGTGAACAGGTCGGCAAACAGGGGCATGGTGTTATCGGTGTGCCAGGTGACGCCGTAGGGCGCGTTGGGAACGGAGGTGTAGAGATCAGCCATAACCATGGCGAGGCCTTGTCGCTTGGGACGAATGTAGGCGGCTTCCTTGGGGCCTGAGATGCCGGGGTCAATGGCCGCGATGTCGTAGGAGTACATGCGGATGGAGTTCCATTCCAGCAGGATTGCTTCATAGCCGAAGTAGAACATGTCGGGGCGGTTGAGCCAGTCATACTGGTGGGCGCCGACGGAGGAATCCCCGGCTCTTTCGGTGCTTGGGCACCAGCGCATTTTGGCGGGCCAGTAGTCTGACCAAACGGAGGGCATTGAGCCCTGGCGGGTGTTCCAGATGGAGGCCATGGTGGGTTGGAAGCCGTTGTCGAAGGAGAGCATGTACTCCCTGAAATCGGCCATATACATTTCGGCGCCCATGCCGATGCTGCGCATGTTGACGCGGCAGCTGGTCTGGATGGCGACTTCGCGGGCGGCCTTGAGCGAAGGGAGCAGAAGCGACATGAGGATGGCCATGATGGTGATGACGACGAGGAGTTCAATGAGAGTGAAGGCGCTGCGAAGTTGAGAAAGGGGGCGTTTCATAGAGTTCAGCCTCGGGGAAAGTGGAAGGCAGATGTGATGCGGTGAAGGGATCGGTGCCAATGGGAAGGGTTTTTGGCCAAAGCTCAGTTGGCGCGGACTTTGAGCCAATAGACGTAGTCGGTGAAGTTGTAATGGAGGTTGCGAGTCCAGCCGTCGACGCCGGTGACGCCTGGAGTGTAGTAGAAGCCGTAGGCAACTGCGGTGGGGTCGGTGTAGGGGCGGATGATGGCGTAGGAGGGGAGGTTTGTGGGATCCCAATTGTGCCATTCGACATGGCCGTCGAGCCAGAGGTTATTACCGCCGGAGACGGAACGGTAAGGAATTGTTTCGCCGGTTATTCTCTCCCTGTCGCCATCGGTGCGGTGGGAGTAGATGGCGATGCCTGAACCCAGGGAGAACATGTTGCGATCGGCCATGATGGGGAAGGCGGGGAGTGGATCGTAGGTGCCTAAATTGTTGCCCAGGCCATCATCGGATTTTCCGGAGACGAGCTTGACATAGCGGCCATCGGGGGTCTGGCGGTTGTACATCATGCCGGCGGCGGCGTAGGGGCTGTTGAGCAACGGGAAGGTATAGGAGGAGGTGAGGTCATAGCCTCCGTTGCCGGGACCGTCGTAGGTATGGAAGTTGTAGGTGGGGCAGTGACGGATGGCTTCAGGCATGAGTGATTCGACGTATTCAGCCTGGGAGTTAACCGTGTTGTAGATGGGGGCGGCCCAGGTGAGGTTCTCTAGGACTTTGGGAGCCCAGTTGCGGCTGTCGTAGAGATAGACGTTCCAGCCGATGCCGAGTTGTCGGAAGTTGCTGGCGCAGACGGCGCGGCGTGCGACGGCGCGGGCCTGGGCGAGCGAGGGGATGAGAAACGATACGAGGATGGCGATGATGGAGATGACAATGAGTAGTTCGAGTAGGGTGAATGCGGTAAGACCAAGGCTTTTGAAATGGGTTTTGGTCATAGCGTCGCCTTGCTTTAGGGGGACCGTGGGGGTTGTGGAGATACGCGGGCGTTTTTAGCGGTAATTGCCCTTCATCCAGAAGACGTAGTCGATCTGGCTGTAGAGGGAGTTGTAGGCCCAGCCGTCTTTGCCGCTGAAGGCGGCGTCGCCATATTGGGCGTAGAAGGGGGCGCTGGTGTTGGAATAGCCGCGGACCATGGCCATGCCGGCGGACTGGTTTGGGCCTTCCCAGTTGTGCCATTCGACGTGTCCGTCGAGCCAGAGGGTGTTGCCGCCGGAGACGCCGTTGTAGGGAAGGCCGGCGGGGGTCTGGTGGACGTTTCCACCGTCGGAGCGGTGTGAGTAGACGGAGATGGTGTCGCCGCCGGAGTAGTACATGTTGCGGTCGGCGATGAGGGGGAAGGAGGCGAGGGGGTCGTATTCGCCGTAGTTATTGCCGGGGTTATCGGTGGCGCGTCCGGGGACGAGGCGGACGAAGAGGTTGTCGGCGGATTTGCGGTCCTGCATCAGGCCGTTGCCGCCGTAGCCGCTGGCCAGGAGGGGGACGGTGTAGGACCAGACAAAGCCATAGCCGCCGTCGCTGGTGATGGAGCGGAAGGTGTAGCTTGGGCAGTGGCGGAGTTTTTCAGGCATGAGGCCGTCCATGTACTCGCGGGCCTGGGTTTGGGACATGGAGTCGTAGCCTGGGGCGGCCCAGTAAAGGTTTTCGATGAACTTGGGGGCGTATTGCTTGAAGTCATTGAGGTAAATGTTGAAGCCGATGCCTGCCTGGCGGAGGCGGCCGCCGCAGACGGCGCGTTCGGCGACGAGGCGGCTCTTACGCAGGGCCGGGAGTAGGACAGACACGAGTGCGGCGATGATGGCGATGACAATGAGAAGCTCAAGCAGGGTAAATGCGCGAGGTGTCGACAAGCTGGAACGTTCGGATTTCATACGCTGCCCCATCTATTGGGATGTGTGAGAGGCTGATTGACTAGAACACGTTTAATCCACAACAACAAGAGCAAACGCACGGGCAGGCTTGACATGCGCCAGTGAGTTTGATTTATATATACTAATAGCTGATGTAAATCAGAGTCAACAGGTTTTTCCAATCTCCACGTGATTATCGTCTTTGAGCCGGTTCCCGATCAGTACCCAGGCGGGCCCAATGAAATCTCTAAAACTGCGGCTGCTTTTTTACGTAGCGTCTTTTTTGGCGCTTGGTGCGTTTTCATTGCCGTTGATGGCGCAGCCGCCGCAATCGGTGATTCAACATACGATCGACAAGCTGCCGGAGGAGCTGGAGTACCAGCGTACGCTGCGGGCGTACATGGCGACGCTGACGCCGATGGATTTTGAGATTCCGGCGCTGGAGGTAAAGCCTGCGGCACCCACGAGCGTGCCGGACAATGAAGCGCTGTACAAGTCGTGGCTGCTTTCGCAGCAGATGCCGCTTCTGGGAGCCGGGACGCTTCCTTCCCAGGCGTTCACGCTGAGCGCGATTGAAGGGAAGAAGGGGCTGGCGATTCCCGCGCAGGGGTGGGAAGCGCACCAGCTTGCGTGGCTTTCGGACTGGGATGACAAGGACAACCCGTACCGCGGCTCCAAGGGTCTGAAGATGCGGGCATTCGTGCTGGCGACGCTGGACCTGGTGATGCTGGACTGGGTGCTTGACCACGGACCCAATGGGGTGGACCGGGCGGATTTTCTGGGTGGGACGCTGATCTGGCTGGGGTACACATATAAATCAGTGAAAGACAGCCTGGACCCCAAAACGCAGAAAGCGTTTGAAGAGGGGCTGAAGCGGCTGGTGCGGAAGATCAACAAGTGGGGGCCGACGGGGCTGATGACGGACATGGATCTGTTTGCACCGGTGGGGCTGTGGTATGTGGCGGATGCGGTGAAGGACCCGGAGATCACCAAGATTGCGCACGATTATTCGAAGGTGCTTTTCACGGATGAGCGGTACTTCCATGAAGCGGGGTACTTCGTGGATATGGGGTGCTTTGATACTTCGTATAACGGGATCAGCCTGTATTTCGGGACGTGGGGGGCGCTGCTGACGGATTGGCCTTGGCTGAAGGCGGCGATGCAAAAAGCCTCGCGGCTGCGGGCGCATCTTTCGTTTCCCGATCCGGACGGGTCGTTTACGGGGCCGAGTGCGATGAATTCCCGATGCTCGGGCCCGCCGCCGCTGGACCAGTGGCAGTTTTCGCCGCGGATGCAGATGGGCTGGTCGTTCTCGGATGATGGGGTTTATCTCTCCAAGCTGCCGACTCAGGAGGAGCTTAATGCGGCGCCGGGGCTGGTGGCTTCCAGCATCAACAGCCAGATGGCGGCGAAGCGCGAACTGAAGCCGGAGGCGTGGAAAGAATGGCACTGGAGCCGGGGCGTGAATTATGCGCATGAGGCGTACCGGCCGGGGGACTATGCCAGGCGGTTGAAGTATGTGCAGGAAAATTCGCCTTTTCTCAAGCCGCTTTATCAGCGCAATGAGAACTTCATCCGGGCGTTTGAAAAGATTTTCCTGATTGCGAAGTTTGACGGGTATGGCGTGGCGATCCACACCGGGCCGGTGGGTGGATTGGATAAACGCTGGACGCGTCCTTATGGGCATGGTGGCGGAGAACTGAGCGCATTCTGGACCCCGAAATCGGGGTCGGTGATGCTGGCGCGGAGGCGGGGGATTCAGGGGCATACGTTTGACAGTCTGGATGAATGGCGGATCTGGCCGATTCATGCCGTGACGGGTTTGACGGGGGCGGATGAATTGATCAGCTCGGGACGGATCAAGCAGCCGGAGACGCACTACAACATTGAGAAGGAGAAGGCGCATGTCCATGTGACAGGCGTGATGCCCAGGCTGCCCAAGGATGCGAAACAGTTTGTGGATTCCAAGACGGGGTATGAGCGGGCGTTTGATATTTCGAGCGCTGGGCTGACGGTCACGACGACGGTTACTTTTTCCGCCGATGAGCCGATCAAGGAACTGTATGAAACCATTCCGCTTTTTCTGCGGGAGAACGATGCGCAGAAAGCGGGGGTGATTGAGTTTCAAGTGGACGGCAAGTGGGTGGAGGCGACGCCAGCGGCGGTGAAAATCACCGGGGCGCGCATCAAGCGATTTGAAGGGGCTGTGGTGGTGGCATTCCCGCAGGCTGTTACGGGCAGACTTTCGCCTGCTGTGTGGAAGGACGGATATCAGACGCAAGCCGAGTGCCGGACGCTGCTGGTGGATATCCCTGTGGCGGTGAGCGGCAAAGCGACCGTGAAATACACGATCGCGGCAGAATAGTAATTTCATTTCTGAAGGCAAAAAGAACAGATGAAAAGCAAGCAGGAAAACCCGCACTTCAGCTTTGGGTGCGCACGCGAACTGTATCAAACCAAGCAGCACCCACGTCTGTTGTGCGATGCGGATTCACTGGCGCATTTGAAGAAGAAGCTTGCGGCGGGGCAGGGGCTGAAGCTGATGGATGCGCTGAGGGCCAAGGTGGCTCCCTATGTGGCTTACATCCATGAATCCAAGGATGTGGGGGCGTCGCTGGTGCATTATGCGCGGACGAATGATCAGATGGGCGGGTGGGTGATCACCTACCTGGCGGACATGGCGTTCGTGGGGGTGATCGATAACGATGAGCGGGCGATATCCGCAGTGATCAAGGTGCTGGACGCGATTCCGGCGGCGGAGGAGAGCGGGCCCAAAGACAGCTATCGGATGGGGTATGAAGCGGGGTTCGGCAATCTGCATGTGGCGTTTGACCTGGTGTACAACCACATGAGCAAGGCGCAGCGGCAGGCGTATTGCAAGTGGCTGGTGAAGAGCTGCATTCTTGGCTCGCTGGAGTTCATCCGGCCTAAGCGCTACATCCGGGCGGCGGCGGTGAATGTGAAGATCGTGGGGATGGTGAGCGGGCTGCTTGCGGCGCTGGTGATCGAAGGGGAGCCGGGCGTGCCGGATTTGAAAAAGGAGAAAGCGGAATTGCTTCAGTATCTTGAAGCGACGCTGTTCACCTTTGTGGGGGAGAACGGGTACCCGCCGGAGGACATTGGATATGGGACGGGGATGGTGGGGATTGTGAGCCGCGTGCTGGAAAGCCTGAATCGGGCGGGGGTTTTGAATCCGTATACGCTGAATCCGATTTATGAAAAGTATGGGCGGGCGATTCTGCATTTCATGCAGCCGTGGGGGGAATTTTCCTCCAATTTGGGGGATTATGCGGCAGATGTGGGGTATACGAGCCTGGTGATTCCGCGGCTGGCGGCGCATACGAATGATCCGACGCTGCTGTGGATGCAGAGCACGCTGACCTACCCCAGCGGCGCTTCAGGCCCGAATGACATCAAGAAGCTGAGGAAGCAATGGCCGGAGGCGTTTATTGCACTGGGATTGAAGGTTCCGGTGGACATCTATTCGGCGCTGGTGATCGACGATCTGGTGAAGCCGGTTGCGCCGGAGAACGCCAGGCTGGAGACGCAGTTTGTGGAGCCAAGCCGCGGACTGGTGGCGTTTCGCAGCAGTTGGCAGAAGGATGCGACATTTGTTGTATTTGATGCAGCCTCGCGGCCGACGTCGGCTTATGGGCACGAGCACGATTCGGGGACGCATTTCTGTCTTTCGGCATTGGGTGAATATTTTGCTATCGATACCGGCCGCTACGCCATGGAGCAGGATCAGCACAATGTGGTGCTGGTGAACGGGAAGTCGGGGCGATCCCTCAACCGCGACTGGGTTCACAGTTCTTACCAGGGCACGCTGACGGGGTATTCGCCAGCGGCGTTTGTGGACAGTGCTTCGGCGGACAACTCGCACATGGCGGATTGTTATTTGTCACGCCGCACAATCGGCCTGGTGAAAGATGTGACCGGGCAGGGCGTGCCGAACTATGTGTGGACCGTCGAGGATGTGAACAAAGACAACAAGCTGGTGGATCTGTGGTGGACGATGAACGTGAACCCGAACCACAAGATCGAGCTGGCCAAGGACCGGGCGACGGTGATCGGGAGCGATCGCGGGAATTGCCTGGATATCAGTTTTGCAACAACATTGCCGGAGAACATGCCCGTGCCGATCCAGATGTCGCTGGAGCAGGACATTCAGGTGAGCAGCGCAAGCGACTACCTGGGCAACAAGATGCTTGAATTGGCCAAGGAATATCAAGACGGGATGGGGCTCCTCGCCTATGGGCCGGTGTATGCACGGCCGCGTGTGCTGGCGAAGTTCACCGGGACAAACGGCAAGCTGATGTCGGTGATGATTCCGCGAGAGAAAGGGAAGAAGCCCGCGAAAGTGAAACGGCTGCAATCGCCGGATCACTCGCTGGCGGTGCAGATTGATTTTGAGGATGTGACCGACACGCTCATCTGGGCGTATGACCACCACATCCTGGAAGCGGGCGACATTTCAGCCCGGGGTAACTGGTGCCTGGTGCGCCGGGCGCGAAAGAAGGGAAAAGTGATTGCGCATCAACTGTACTCGGGGATGTACCTGAAAGTGGCCGGCAAGATGGTGGTGGACAACCGGTCCGATGCGCCAAAACCAAGCGCCGGAAAAAAAACCCGCAAATAAACCCATGAGCCTCTACCCGTGGATCTAAGCCCATCCATTACATTCCTGAAGGCAAAAAAGACGTGAAAACCAAGCAGGGAAACCCGCACTTCAGCTTTGGGTGCGCAAGCGAATGGTATCGGACCAAGCAGCATCCGCGGTTGCTGTGCGATGCGGATTCGCTGGTGCATCTGAAGAAGAAGCTGGCAACGGGCGCGGGGCTGAAGCTAATGGATGCGCTGAGGGCGAAAGTGGCGCCGTACGCGGGATATGTACACGACTCGCCGGATGTTGTGATGCTGGTGGCGCATCACAGCGTGCGGAACCATCCTGGGGGCGGGCTGGTGATCAATGGTCTTGCGGACATGGCATTCGTGGGGGTGATCGACAACGATGAGCGGATGATCACGGCGGTGATCAGGGTGCTGGATGCTATTCCGGCGGCGGAGGAGAAGGGGCCACGCGATGGTTCCCGGCTGGGCTATGACGGGGGATACGGCGCGGTGGCACTGGCGTTTGACCTGATGCATGGGTACATGACCAAGGCGCAGCGCGCGGCGTTTTGCCGTTGGGCGGTGAAGAGCTGCGTTCGGGAGTGTTTGGCGTATGTGCGACAGAAGCGGTACATCCGTGCCGCCTCGGTGAACGAGAAAACCATCGGGATGGTGACCGGGTTGATTTCGCTGCTGGCGGTGGAGGGGGAACCGGGGGTGCCGGATTTGAAGAAAGAGAAAGCTGAGCTGCTTCGCTATTTTGAAGCGACACTGTTCACCTTCGTAGGAGACAACGGGTATCCGCCGGAGGACATTGGGTATGGGACGGCACAGGTGGGGATTATCGCCCGCGTGGCGGAGAGCCTGATGCGGGCGGGCGTCTTGAATCCGTATGCGCTGAACCCGGCTTACGAGAAGTTTGGGCAGGCAGTCCTGCATTTCATGCAGCCGTGGGGGGAGTTTTCATCGAACACGGGAGATTACGCGGCGGAGGTGGGGTATACCAGCCTGGTGCTACCACGCATGGCGTCGCATACGAATGATCCGGCGGTGCTGTGGATGCAGAGCACGCTGACTTACCCCAGCGGTTCATCGGGCCCGGTGGATATCAAGAAGGTGAGGAAGGATTGGCCCGAGGTGTTCATTACACCGGAACTGAAGGTTCCGGTGGACATCTACTCGGCGCTGGTGATTGACGACCTTGTGAAGCCTTTGTCGCCGGAGATCACCCAGCCGGAGACGCAGTTTGTGGATACAAGCCGCGGCTTGGTGACGTTTCGCAGCGGGTGGGACAAGGATGCGACCTTTATCGTTTTTGATGCGGCGACGCGGCCGACATCGGCTTTTGGGCACGAGCATGATTCAGGCACGCATTTCAGTCTTTCGGCGCTGGGTGAGTACTTTGCAATCGACACAGGGCGTTACTGCATGGAGCAGGACCAGCACAATGTGGTGCTGGTGAATGGGAAGTCGGGCCGGTCGCTCAATCGTGAGTGGGTTCACAGTTGTTATCAGGGCCTGCTGACGGGGTATTCGCCGGCAGCTTTTGTGGACACGGCTTGTGCCGACAACTCACAAATGGCGAATTGTTATCTGTCACGCCGCACGATCGGGCTGGTGAAAGATGTGACCGGCCAGGGCGTGCCCAACTATGTGTGGACCGTCGAGGATGTGAACAAAGACAACAAGCTGGTGGATCTGTGGTGGACGATGAACGTGAACCCGAACCACAAGATCGAGCTGGCCAAGGATCGGGCGACGGTGATCGGGAGTGATCATGGGAATTGCCTGGATATCAGCTTCGCGACGACATTGCCGGAGAACATGCCTGTACCGATCCAAATGTCGCTGGAGCAGGATATTCAAGTGAGCAGTGCCAGCGACTACCTGGGCAACAAGATGCTCGAGATGGCCAAGAAGTATGAAGAACTGACGGGAAACCTGGCATACGGACCCGTCTTTGCGAGGCCGCGCGTGCTGGCGAAGTTCACGGGGACAAACGGCAAATTAATGTCCGTGATGATCCCGCGTGAGAAGGGGAAGAAACCGGTGAAGGTGAAACGGCTGCAGTCGCTGGATCACTCGCTGGCGGTGCAGATCGATTTCGAAGATGTAACGGACACGCTCATCTGGGCTTATGACCACCACATCCTGGAAGCGGGCGACATTTCAGCCCGGGGCAATTGGTGCCTGGTGCGCCGGTCGCGAAAGACGGGCGCGGTGATTGCACATCAACTGCAATCGGGGATGTACCTGAAAGTGGCGGGGAAGATCGTGGCAGATAACCGATCCGATGCCAAAAAACCTGCGGTCACAAAAAAGAAACACAAGTAACAATCCCACTCATTCACTTACTTTCACATCCACTCTTAACGACTCAATATGAAAACAAAAAGCACATTCTTTGGCCATGAGGTTCGCAACAATATCGCTCGCAATGCAGCCACGACACCCTCAGGTGTCGTTGAAAAGGAGAGACTTGTACGCGAGGCGGCGCCGTGGGCGGACCTGCCGCTGGAGCAGCTCTGGTCGCGCGTGTTTGGGCCGACGATTAACCGATCGTGGATGGTGTGGTCCAATGGCCATTGCCCGGATTGCCTGAAACCCGTCGTGATGTACGACTGGAAGATCGATGCCGTTAAGCGTCCGTGGAAGCTGGCCTGCCAGCATTGCCACAGTGCGTTTCCGAAGAACGATTTCAAGGCGTTTTATGAATCCGGGCTGGATGGCTCTGGGGTTTTTGATCACTCCAAAGCCGACCGGAAGTTGTTGTTCAACACCGAACACCCCGACCCGGCAGACCCGCTGCACATGCACGGCGTGGATGACGGGACGGGCTTTGTCCGTGACGGCAACACGTGGCGCTTTATCGGCGCGTATCTGGTTTATGGGGAATGGAAGCAATTCATCCTTGCCGCCATTAATGCACTTGCCGCGGCGTATGTCGTTACGGGAGACCGGGGTTACGCGAGGCGGGCGGTGGTGCTGCTGGACCGCGTAGCCGATGTGTTTCCCGGCTTTGACTACATCAATCAGGGCCTGGTTTACGAGAAACCGCTTTCGGCTGGGTATGTTTCGGTGTGGCATGACGCCAACATGGAGCAGGCGGATCTGCTCATTGCTTATGACCAGGTGTTCGATGCCATCGCCGGGGATGCGGAATTGATCGACTTCCTGAGCGCCAAAGCCAAGCAGACCGGAAACGCCAACCCCAAGCGGACCGCTACGGACATCCAGAAGAACATCAATGAACGGCTGATAGCCGAGCCGCTGTCGCACCCTGAAAAGATTCACGCCAATTTCCCCGCGCTCCATGCCATCATTGTGACGACACGTGCGATCCTGGGGTGGGAAAACACCAGTGAACGCGCTTCGCTTTACGCCTATTGGGCGGACATGCTCAAGCGGATGTCCGCCATTGATGGCGTGACGGGCGAAAAGGGGTTGCAGACCTACACCCATATCACGCTTCGTTGGACAGCCAAGGCCATTTCGCTCTTCATGCTGGCGGACTCCGGCTTTATTGCGGAGATGGTCAAACGGGTTCCCAATTTCGGGCGGACGTTCCGGTTTCACATCGATACATGGTGCGGCGATAAGAATTTCTACCCAAATGAAGGGGACGCGGCCTGGTTTGGTGCGCCGAGCCCGGAATACCTGGGCCTGGGCGGGTTGCGGTCTTCGGCTCCGAGTGCCGGCGGGGTGGGAAAGCATTACAACAAGCCAATCGGGAGCGGGAAGAGCCCGGGAGCCGTGCCGTCCATGGATCGGTTGATCTGGGAACTTTACGGTGCGACGGGTGACACGGATTTCATCCGGCTTCTGGTGCAGGAAAACCAGGGAAAGTTTGAAGATGCCGTTTTTGACCTGACACTGGCAGACAACGCGGGTGTGGTGGCGCAGATCAAGGAGACGCTGGACCGGGAAGGCAAGGCGCTGAATGTTTCCCACTGCGTGAACCTGGAGAAGTGGCACCTGGCCATCCTGCGCAGCGGGCAGCCCGGGAAGCAACGCGCCGTGTGGCTGGATTACGACACAGGCGGGCTGCACGCGCATCAGGACGGTTTGAACATGGGGTTGATCGCCAAGGGGCTGGACCTGATGCCGGACGCGGGGTATCCGCCAGTTCAATTCGGCGGGTGGGATACGCAAAAGGCGAGATGGTATTACCACACGGCGGCGCATAACTCCGTGGTGGTGGACGGCAAAACGCAAAGCAACCGAGGATACGGCGTTCCGCTGCCGGGCTTTACGCGCGTGTGGAGCCAGACGCCGACGCTGAAGAGCGTTTTTGCGGTGGCTCCGGCGTTGTACGGCATTCCGCGGTATGAGCGTTCACTGCTGATGGTGGATTTGTCGGACGATGATTTTTATGCCGTGGATTTGTTTCATGTGGTGGGCGGAAGCGACCACGCGAAGTTCATCCACTCGACCTATAGCGAGATGACGACGCAGGGGTTGAATCTGGCGCCGGGAGCGGATTTTGGCGGCGGCACGCTGCTGCGGAACTTCAAGGGGGATGCGAGCCCCGGGCAGGGGTGGTCGGCGGATTGGAAAGTGCAGGACAAATTCAATGTGCTTCCTGAGCCGCGGGACATCCATCTGAAGTACACGGACCTGACCCACGGCGCGCAGGCTTGCACGCATGAGGGGTGGTATGTGGCGGGGCCGTACTCGTCAGTGGAGGAAACCTGGCTGCCGAGGATCATGCTCAGGCGGCAGGGTGCCCCGGGGTTGGGGTCGCTTTTTGCAGGTGTGTTTGAGCCTTATGTCGGCAAGAGCAACATCGCTTCGATCAAGCGTCTTGATGCCGGGACGGCACCGGAGGCGAGCTCCGCGGCGATAGAGGTAACACTGGCTGATGGGAGGCGGGATGTGATTCTCTATCAGCATTCCGGCCATGCGGATTGGAAAGTGAAAGCCGATGGACATGCCGCGCTGATCCGTTATGACGCGCAGGGGAGAGTCGAACGGGTCGCGACATCCAAGGCTTACCACGTTGAAGCCAGTGGACTTGAGCTGACGGTGGAAGCGTATTGCACGCATCTGGAGATTGTGCTGGACCATTCAGACCCGAACCACGTGAAGGCACGCGCGGTGAGCAGCGACCTGTGCGATATCTGGGGGATCGAGAAACTCACCTTCAATGGACAGAACCTGCTGAGCACCCTGCAACGGTGATGATCAACTTGCGTTTTCACATGACTCTACAAACCTGAACCTTTAAGAAAGCCTATTTATCCCATGATGAACCTGACAGAACCGGTGACCACCAAGGCCAAAGCCCCCAAACTTATTGCATCCAACGGGAAGCATCACCTTTGGGCGATTGACGATGTACTTCTGGATGACGCAATCTTTATCCCCTGTCTGGCCAAAGAGCCGGGCACCGGCAAGGAGTTTGCAGCGATCTCGATTTCCAAGGGCGGCCTGGTGCTGATGGACCCGGTCGCACGGACCAAGCGGCACATCCGCAGTGAAACTTATTTCAGCAACGCCTGGCTGGTGAGTCAGGGGCCCAAAGGCTACCTGTACCAGGTGGATTTTGGCGCCAAAGGGATGGTGACGTGCTGGGACTGGAAATCCGAGAAATCGAAGATCATCGGTTACACCACTTCCAAGTCGCCTTTTGACGTGGTTGGGGCCGAGGATTGCCTCTACATCGTCGACTACGGCAAGAATCAGATTCTGCGGTTTGATGTCGAGACCGGCGTTGAAACCGTGCTGGTGGACCTCAAAGGCCACAATGTCGGCCACCATATCCGCCTTTTCAATAAGGGCGCGGATGGGATGCTTTATTGCAACGTCTACACCTACGCCAATCAGGGAGAAGAGGGATCGCACCTGGTGATGGTGGACCCAAAGACCAAGAAGATCACCGATATGACCGCGCAATCGGGGCGCCGTTTTTCCTTCGCACGCACCGCCGACGGGCGCGCATTGATCGGCACCATGCAATACGGCAGGCAGATCTGGCGAGAGCTGATCAATGGGCAAGTCAAAGACGTCGACCAGAGGGAGCTGAAAGTTACATCCACTGGATCGAGCCTGGTTTTTTCCGATGGCTCGTATGTTGAAGAAATGAAGGAGTGGAGCTGCACGGTGGTGCAGAAGGATGGCCAGAAACACACCATCGATATCCGTCCGGAAGGATCGCCGATCCGGCTTTTCAGCGTGGCCAGCGCGTTCAACAAGGTGTGGGTCGGAACATTCATTCCGCTGCGCCTGGTGAGCTACGATCCGTTTACGGAAAACACAACCTATTACGGCAATCCCACGCCGGTGACGGGTGAAATCTATGAGCTTACCCACAGCGGGGACAACCTTTATATGTGCAGCTACACCCAGTGCTGGCTGACAAGATTCAACCCGCATAAGCCGATGGTGGTGGGCAGCAACGTCCTGGCGAACCCAGGCCAGTTGGGTTTGATGAAGGAGGGGTCGCTTCCCCTCCAGCGTTCTTATGGCGTGGCCAAGGACAACAAGGAACGGGTTTATTTCGCCGCGCTGGGCGGATACGGGTGCGTCGACTCGGGCATCAGCCGGATTGATCCTTCCAATGGGGATGAAGTGACGCGGTGGATTTTTCCCAGGACCAAGTTTGAGGCGATGACTTATTTGAAGTCGACGCATCAACTGCTCATTTCCGAAGTTCGTCTGGACGAAATGAAGGTGCGCTTCACGCTGATCAATGCCGACACCGGTGAGATTGAGTGGTCGCAGATCATTAAAGACGATCCGGATGGGGTGGTTTCGTGGGTTGCTGATGAAGAGGGACGGACGGTGGTGGGCATGCATGCGTATCGTGCGACGTTCTACAAGTTTGATGTTCAAACCAGGACGGTGACTCATAAGCTTGAGGAAGTGCGTGTGGGGCAGCATTGCCACAATGCGCTGATCCAAGGGCCTGATGGGCGGATCTGGGGATACACGCGGGACCATGTTTATGCCGTGGATTGGGATCTGAAATCGATCGAATCGATTTTCGATTTCACTGAAACCGGGCATTACGATGCGTATCGATTTGGGTTCTGCAAGGGGCCTGACGGTTGTCTTTATTTTCCAGATGGAAAGCGACTTTTACGGATCGAAACCCGTTGAGGCGCGTCTGTATATACAATCGTGCTTCACTTAAACTCGAAAACCAAAGAATCACAGAGGACAATTCGCAATGAAACATCTGCTTCTGCTCACGATAGCCATCGTGGCTTTCCTGTCACCCTTTGCCGATTCGGGCGTTGCCCGGGCGGATGAGCGGGTGTTCAGGCTTTACGACGGCATCACCGCTTACGTGAATAACCCCGATGGCAAGGCGTTCAAAGCCAGCTTAGACGTGCGTGACTTGAACCTCCTTGCCAACGGCCCGCGTGAGGTGCTGGTGAAGGTTTACGATCCTTCAGGCAAGAATGTGGTTCGGCAGATCATCCCCGATGATGGCTGCACCACCGCCAACTTCCCCGACCGCATCGGCGGCTGGGACCATGAGCTGCAGTACTACGCGAACCTGTATGCCAAAGGGACCAACCCTTCCTACCGCTGGAGCGCCTGGAGCGACCCCAAGCGGCTGGGCACCATCGTCAAGCGGACGTTTGACTATGACATCCCAGCCGGTGGGCCGGGCGTCTATCGCATCGTGATCGCCGGCACGCCGGACCATTACGTCAGCCTGCGCCTGTCGCCGGACCTTAAGTACGGGATCACCGGGCATCCAACGTGGGTGCATGGCCATGGCAATTCCATGCCCAAGAGCTATCTCTACGTTCCCCAAGGCACTGTCAGCCTGTTCATGGCCGTTGCCGAACCTGACATGCCCCGCACCCGTCATTTCAAACTCACCGGTCCCGACGGGAAGGTTCTTTTTGATTCGCCCGCAACAGGCGGCTACACCGCCACCGAAGGGGGTGCCACCTGGCGCGATGCCAAAATCACCTTTGCGGACCCCAAAGCCTATGAAGGCAAGCTGCTGACTCTGGAAGTTACTGACAACCCTGCCCCAACTGCCAAAAGCCCGGCAGGGGACTACCTGGTGCGCATCGTCCTTCAACGCGGCAGCACGCCGGAAGCCGGCGGCGGCGGACAGGGAAGCCTCCCGATCTTTGCCTCAGATCCTGAAACCGCAAACGCGTTGCGTTCGGGCGTGACTGTCGTGGATGGACAGGTTTTCTGGCATCCCTACCAAGTCAAGTTCTACCAATGGCTCAAGGCCAACCCCCTGAACGCTGACGACGCCCAGAAGGCGCTGCGTAAGGAACTGGAAACCCTGTGCACCGACTTTAGAACCCTGGAAACCAGCGATGGGACCTGCGGGCCAAGCTGGGTGAACTGGGCGTACAACATGGGGTACTACGGCTTTAAGGCATTCCGCCCGAGCTGGGTGCTGATGAAGCGCGATGATGTGCCGGCCGAAGTGAAGGCGATCATCAAGGAAGGCATCCTGATGGCGGGCGACCGTTTGAGCTTCGCGGTCAATGCCGAGCGGGTGAACGGCAATGCATTCAGCCAGATCAATGTGGCGCTCTGGTATGCACACCAGGCGACGGGCGATGCCCTGCAGAAGGAACGGTTTGAAGTATTCTTCACCCGTTGGAAGACCGAAGGCTGGGGGCCGGGTTCGGGCATCAGCGTGTCGGGCGACTCCCAGGAACACTTCTCCCATGATGCGCACTATGGCTCTTATCTGATGGACAACTGGCAGCCCGCTGGCACGTGGGTGAAGCCTTCCATCACTGAGGATGCCAAGGATGAGCCGCGCTTCAAGGAAGTGCTTGCCCGCTACCAGAACCTTTACACCTACATTTTCTGCCGTGAGGTTTCGGGCGTTCCCGTGGCCGCCAACCCCTGGTCCACCCGGACGCATATGTCCCCCCACAACGCGGAAAAGAAATGGGAAAGCCCCGAACGCCCATGGAAGGGCATGCCCGGACCTGACCTGACCGACGACGTCAACGGCGGACATGAATGGTTTGCCGCACGGCGTGCGGGTTACTACATCCTGACCTTCCATGGACGCATCGCTCCTGAATGGATGAGCGAATGCTTCGAAGGCCAGCTCGGCTTCTCCGGCGGTACTATCTGCCAGTTCACCGTTCCCGGCAAGGGCCCGGTTCTGGCCGGAACACTCTTTGAAAGCTATGGCCGCGGCATGTCACTCGACAACTGGGCCAAACACCATGTCCATGCCCTGGCGGGCATCACGTGGGATGGGCGGCCGTTCTCCGCGTCGATCAGCGAACAGGAAGATCCCAAGCTGACGGGCAACAAGGTGACGGGTGAAGGCGAAGTGCGCAATGCGCATATTCGGTCTTCCCGGTCGTATACCTATGAGCCTGATGGCGTGGTGTGTGAAGTGCGCCTGGCTCCTTCCAATTACGCGAAGGTGCTCTCCATCTGGGCGCACGAGCGTAACTGGTCGCAGATCAAAGAAGGGTGGGAAATCCTGCCTTTCATTGCCACTCAGCCTGATGCCAAAACCCCCACGGCAGTCACCGGCACCGGTGCTGACGGCAAGAGCGCAGCACTGACCGCGCAGGAAACCCAGATTCAAAAGATCCGGATTGACCGCGGCGGCTTCGGCGTGGATGTTGTGCTTGAGAAGCCCGCCCTGGTGAAACTGGGCGCAAACAACACGGTCATGATTCTTGTAGCCCGGCAGGAGGCTGATAAGCCTGTGGCCGCGGACCAAGTGGGCGTGAAGTACAAGCTGGTGCCCTTTGGCGCCAAGTAAGGCGTTAGCTGAAAACGTCCGTTGAGGACGTGTTATGCAAGTTACTGGTCCCCTGGCGGTTGATCCGCCAGGGGATTTTTTTATTGGCAGCACAAAAAACTGAGAGCGGCGTAGCGGAGTTTCTCGACAACCGTTGGGCAGGGTGCTTTGAGGGCGAAGTGGGATGCTGGCTTACGCGGAAGACCGCTGGTGTTCCACGGCAGGAGAAAGCCATGCTCACACGGACGAGAGCATGGCACGAAGAAACAGATGCGGTGAGATGGTGAAGCGTACTCTGAGCCGACCTGCTTCGGAGCTTTGGACAACGCCGGCGAGGGTGGAGGAGCGTGGGGGCAGAAAGCGACATCGGCTTACCGGAGGGCGGTAAGCCGATGTGCGTTAATGTTGATTGTTGTAGTGGGCCGCGCGAGGGTGCAGGCAGGCGCGATCAGTGCACTCAGCGGTTTTCGCTCAATTCCTTGAAATAAGCACCCACGGCATCTTCATAGCCGGGGACGACGGATGCCGGGGGCTCATCCAGCACGCGACCGCGGACGGTCTGCTTGCGAGGCAGGCTGGGCTGGAAGCTGGATTGCGCCTGGCCCATCACCTTGGCCATGGCCATCAGCCGGTCCAGGTTCTTGACCTGAAGGCGGAAGAGTTCAGGGTCTGGGTTGTCCTTCATCTTGTCGAGCGTGATCTTTAATTGATCGGTGATTTCATCTAATTCCGATGTGGGAAGGTAAAGCGTGTTGAAGTCTTTTTTGATCGTCTTGACGCGCTCGATCACCTGCTCGGTGTTGCTGGTAAGGTCGTACATTTTGCTCAGCAGGGCGGCATTGAATTTTCCGCCGGTCTTGCTGTCGCGTTCGACGATCTTCTTGGTTTCCTGCACCTTGCCCATGCCGGAGATGGCCTCATCTCGGAATTGGCCGGAGTCTTTGGCGCTGAACATGGTGTTGTCGGAGTCGATGTGTTTGCCGCCGTAACCGGTGGAGGGCTCATCGGGTTTGCCGTCGCCTTCCTTAAGGGAGCCGGCGACGCGGGTGGTGAACTCATCACCGTCGAGGGTTTCGTCGCGGCCTTTGGCATTCTTGGTGGTGTCATCGACGTTCTGGCCGAACGCGCGACCACCGGTTCGGCCTGAGCGCGACGCACCGCCGGAATTGTTGGGTGGTTGTTTCTGGTTGCCGGTGGCGGCAGTGGCGGATGTGGAGCTGAGATCGCCGCCCTGGGGGGCGATGTCGCCGCCTTCGTCGACGATGCCTGCGTACTGCGTTCGGTATGACTCGTAATTTTCGCGGGTGATGTCGGCCATGTCCACGAGCGCGCCCATCACGTCATCAAAATCCTTCTGGATCTGGGGCGTGACTTTGTTGGCCTTGGTGTTGTTGGAATTGGGGAAGCTCATGTCGTGCATGGCTTTGTCTGAGAGCTTGAGCTTGTCGGCGGTCTGGTAGTAGTGCTGCTTGCCGGGATTGAGCGCTTCGTCGGTGTTGAGGGCATCGAAATCGTAGGCGTCGACGCTGGGAGGGGGGGCCTTTTGCTTACCGTTTGATTCGGTGGCTTCCCGGGAGTAGTTGGAGTGCGTCAGTTTCTGGTCAGGGTCGGTGTCCAGAAGGTTGTCCGTAATGCCTTTTTCAAGCTGGGCCACTTCGCCTTGTTCCTTGGCTTTGCTTTCTTCCTGTTTGGCGATTTCGGTGCGCTTGAGGGCGATGGCATCCTGCACGGCCTTGAGCTTGGCATAGACACCCATCAACTGCGTGCCTGCTTCCCCCTGAAGATGCGCGACCTTGGCGAAGTCTCCAGCACTGGCAAGCTCAGCCGCTTGCCGCATGGCGTCTTTTAAAGCGGATGCGTCCAGGTCAGCAGCGGCGGTTTTGAAGGCTTCGGCCATCATCTTGTGCTGCTCGGCCTGATCGCCGCCGATCTCGGCGGTGCGCTGGGCCAGCGCTACAAATGCTGGCTGCGCCAGGGCAACGAGCTGAATCATCTTCTGCTGTCTGGCGTACGTAGACTTGCGGTTTCCCTCGGCCAGACGCGCGGCATCGGGCGCCTGCGCGGCAACGGACTCCTCGCGCATTGCCAGTTGGCGTGTGGCCAGCATCTTCACGAACGAGGCCATATTGCGGTATTCCCACTCCTGGCGGAACTTGGAGAAATCATCCTCAACCTGGGCCAAGCCTTTGAGTGTGCGCTCCTGCACGTTTCGGGCATCGGCGATGGCGGCGCGGATGGCCTGGCCGTGCTCACGCTGCGGGACACCTTCGAACATCCGGATGGTTTGCACCATTTCGGTGTCCACGATCATGGCGATGCTCAGTCTTACGGTTTGTGCCTGCTCAATGACGCTACGCGCAACCTGGCCGCCGAGCTCACGGATCGCGTTTTGCTCCTTGGCGTTTTGCTGGGCGGTGGCCATGACTTTTTCGCGCACTTTTTCGTCGTCCCAGCGCACATCCGTTCCGGCGTCGACTTCGGCGATCCACTTTGCGGTGGCTTGTGCGAGGGCATTCTGGCGGGCGATCAAATCCTTGATTTCGCGTTGGCTCTGAAGGATTTGCTCATATAGAAGCTGGAAGGAAGAGCCTTCGGAACCGACCACGACGGCTACTGGTTGTTCATAAGCCCACATGCCCGCTCGGGCGGGATTGTTGTCCTGGGCGCGCAGCACGATGATCAACTGATCTCCCTCGGCTGCACCCAGCGAGCGGATATCGATCTTGTAGTCCTTCTGAAGCTGCTTGTCATTATCAGTTACGGTCCAGACTTCAATAGGCGTCCAGCCGTTATCCTGAGAGGGATCAAGCTCAGTTTTCTTAGCCTGAAGGCCGTCTTTTTGGACGGACGCGGATTTGCCCTTGGTAAAGAACAGCCCCACTTTGGCCAACCCGATATCGTCGGTGGCCGCGATTTTCACGGGCAACTGACTTTCCTGAAGAACGCTGGACTGCTGTCCCAGGCCGGTAAGCTCGACAAGGGGTGCGTTGTCTGACGTGCCGCGTAGTGCGTAGTCTGCCGTTTTGAAGGGTTTGTCGCCTTTTTGCTGGCCTTCGATTCGGAATTTCTGTGTTTTATTGAATTCAACTTGTCCGGAAAATTCGGTTTCACTGATGCGTTGAAGGGGCGTCCGGGCTGCGCGGGTGGCCTGCTCTGGGGATTCGGATTCCACCACCAGCGTGGCGTTTTCCACGGGGCGGTCGAGTGTGAAGCGGATTTTTCCAGTTGTTCCATCAATGGCCTGGAGTTCGCCCGCGCCGGTGTCGATGGTTTTGCGCGGCATGCGGGTATATGCGGGATAGTCGAATTCCACCTTCATGCCCATGATCTGGCCGGGGGTGGGGACATCAATCTTGAACATTCCGGAGGTGTAGTCATTGGCCATAACTACATAAGAAACCGGTTCTTGGAGGTTGCTGAAATTGAAGTAGACGTTTTTCTTTTCCTTGTCGACTTTGAGGGACTGGGAAGTACGGGTGTTTTTGAGGATCTGCACGACCTGGATTTCGTCGGGGATCGTCCCGGAAATCGTAAAGCGAGCGAGTACATCAGTGCCTTGGGCGGCGGTTACGTTTCCGGGTTCGACGCTCACATAAGTGCGGTAAATAGGCTCAATATTGACGATGGGCATGAAGATGCGCTGGGCGGCATTGGTGAAATGGCGGGGTGAGATGACGTAGAAAAACACCCCGGCGGCCACCAATGAGAACGCAATGCCGACGCGGACGACGGCGGGCTTCATGCGTGCAGCCTGTTGCACCTGAAGATTACGCAGATGTTGTATGTTTTCTTCGATTACATCCTGGCTGAAGCGGAGGCTGGAGCCTTCTCCGCGGGCGAGTTGCACAGAATTGATGATACGGTTGCTGAGTCCGCCGGACTGGCGTTCCATGGCGAGGGCGACCTGATCTTCGGTCAGGTGGACACTGCGCCATCGCTTGACCAGGGACCATGCCAGATAGGCAGTGCCGCCGAGGAACCCCAGGAGCAAGAGCGTGCGCGTCCACATGGGGAGGTGGATGAGGTTATCCATCAGGAACGCTACCCAGAGGCAGGCCAGGGGGGCGGAAATGGCCAGCCCCAGTGCTTCGAGGATGATGAGCATTTTCCATCGACGGGCATTGCGAGAGATCAACTCGCGGAGTTGATCCAGCGTGCTGGCGGCGGTTTTGGGGGGGAGTGCCCCGGGGCCGGGTAATCCATCCGAATGAAGCGTTTGTGTCATGAAAAACTCGACAATCATTCTTCCGGGTGCGCCGATGAAACCAGTCTCGTCGGCCAGGGGCGAAGACCAGCTTGCGTGAACGTTCCGGCCAAGGTTAATCAGACGGTAAAAGCGATTTGCGAGGCTCTTCTGATGTTTTGACTCTGGTACTGGTGAATTCGTTCTGGAAAACGGGTGAGACAGGATGGACGGAATTGATTTCCCGGCCATCACGCATTTCCCGAAGGAGGTGGACGCACTTATTGACCATCTTGGGCACGTCGTAGCCCAGGTATTCGATGGGCACCATGGGGCGTGGGACTTCGGGGTAATTGCAGAGTGCGACGATGCGCAGATCCTGAGGCACGCGGATGCCGGCGCTTAAAGCGCCGCCTACGGTGTCTTCCACGAGGAAGTCGTCGGCGATGACGAGGCCGTCGGGGCGGTCTTCGGGGCCGGTTTCAAACATGAGGCGCATGAGGTTGGGGAGCCATTGCCGGGCGTTGAGGCCGATGCCGTGCACCCAGCCGGATTTGCAGGTCAGGCCGTTTTCCTGGGCTTTTTTGAGGCACATGGTCTCGAAGTTGAGCATCATATGGCCCTGTGTGATCACGGCTACGCGTCGTGCGCCAAGGGTTTTGAGGCGTTGCATTGCCCGTTGGATGAAGTTGTCGGTGTCGACGGGAAGGCCCGCCAGACGGTAAAAGCTTTCGAAGCGGCTATCGGCGTCCTCCAGGAAGCAGACCACGGGAACTTGCACGGAGGAAAGCATCGTCTGGATGGAATAAATCTCGGTGGCTATGAGACCGGCCAGCCGATGGGTTTTGAGATCCGTGGCAAGACGGTTGAAGTCTTCGGAAGTGCCGTGGATGTCGATGTTGCGGTAGATGGAGAATGAGACTCCGTCCTGGCGTTTGAGTTCCACCTGATGGGAGAGAACTTGCCAGAAGTTGGTGGGTCCGGCCTCAAGGGCGGCATAGCTTGTGCCAAACAGGACGCCGTACCGATAAAGGTGTGGGGGGTGGGTCGAGACGAAGGTTCCCTGGCGGGGTGAGGTTTCAATGAAGCCTTCTTTGGCAAGGCGGTCCAAGGCGCGCTGGAGCGTCACGGAACTGACCCCAAATTGCTCGATCAGATCAAAGCGCGTAGGCACCTGCGCCCCAGGCTGCCATTTGCCTGAAACGATCTCCTCGCGAATCTTGTTGAGGATGCCGGATTGCTTGAAGTAGGTTTGGGACTTCATGGGAACTCACACTTTTCAAGAGGTATGAACGGATAAATAGCTCTTGATTCTGATTTACATCAATAGTACTATCCATGTAAATCAGAATCAACACGTCTTTCAAACTTGTTTGCCACTTTAACGCATTGCCCGCCCCAATCAGCGGCCGTATTCATAAAGGTTGCGCCACATGACTCATCATCCACTTCGTCAAACATTAAAACAGGCGTTTACGCTCATTGAACTGCTTGTGGTGATCTCGATTGTCGGGGTGCTGCTGGCCATCATGCTTCCGTCGCTGCAGCAGGCGCGCGTGGTGGCGCAGAGCACGGTGTGCCAGGCGAACAATCGGTCGATCGGGCAGCTTGTCATGTATTACGCCGATGACTACAAGGATTATGTGCCGTGTTCTACGGAGAGCACCATTGATGGCAATCCCGATCTTCCGATCCTGTGGTACACCAAGCTCTGCTATTACTACCTGGATGTGAGAACACCGGTGGTGCCGCCCGACTATCTGTTTGGCAACGGGCGCGGCCCTGAGCGCCTTTTCATTTGTCCTACGACGCCGGATGTTGGGCGCAACGGGCTGTCGCCGGGCCTGCAAATCGGCTACGGGTGGAACTACCTGGCGCTGAGCCACCTGGATTTCACTGTGAATCCGATAAATCGGAACACGGCCAAGAGGGAATGGATCCAGCAGCCGTCGAACACCATCATGGCCGGGGACAGTGTCACCCGAGACTTTGGGGCGTATGCGATCCAGCCGTATCATTTTTCGTGGTGGACTGATTCGTCATATCCGCCGGGATATCGCCATCTGGCCAAAGCCAATTTTGTTTTTGCCGATGGCCACTCGGCGGGATTCAACTCGGATGATTCGTATCAAAGCGACACTTTATGGCGAATGAGAAGGTGAGTGGTTTGGGGCCTTGCGGCCTGGCGTGATTCAGAGGTTGGGCCTGTGAATGGAAGGATGCTCGCCATGTCTCATCAAGCAATGCGAAAACAGAAGAGAGCCGGATTCACACTGATCGAGTTGCTGGTGGTGATCTCCATCGTGGGAGTGCTGGTCGCCATCATGCTTCCGTCGCTGCAACAGGCCCGCGCGGTGGCGCAAAGCACGGCGTGCCAGGCGAACCAGCGGTCGATCGGGCAGCTTGTCATGTATTACGCCGATGACTACAAGGATTACGTGCCGTGTTCTTCGGAGGGCACCATCGATAACAATCCCGATCTTCCGATCCTGTGGTACACCAAGCTCTGCTATTACTACCTGGATGTGAGAACACCGGTGGTGCCGCCCGACTATCTGTTTGGCAACGGGCGCGGCCCTGAGCGCCTTTTCATTTGTCCTACGACGCCGGATGTTGGGCGCAACGGGCTGTCGCCGGGCCTGCAAATCGGCTACGGGTGGAACTACCTGGCGCTGAGCCACCTGGATTTCACTGTGAATCCGATAAATCGGAACACGGCCAAGAGGGAATGGATCCAGCAGCCGTCGAACACCATCATGGCCGGGGACAGCACCACCCGAGATTTTGGGGCGTATGCGATCCAGCCGTACCATTTTTCGTGGTGGACCGATTCGTCGTATCCGCCGGGATATCGCCATCTGAACAAAGCCAATTTTGTTTTTGCCGATGGCCATTCGGCGGGATTCAACTCGGATGATTCTTATCAAAACGACAGTTTATGGCGGATGAGAAGGTGAGTTTGGGGCTTTGCGGCCTTGTGTGAGTAAGAGGTTTGGCCTGTTAATGGAAGGATGCCGCCGTGTCTCGTCAAACAGTGCAAAAACAGGGTAGATGCGGATTCACCCTCATTGAGCTTCTGGTGGTCATTTCGATTGTTGCGGTGTTGCTGGCTGTCCTTCTCCCAAGCGTGCAGAAAGCAAGGGAGGCCGCTAAGAGCGCGCTGTGCCTGGGCAACCAGCGCTCCATCGCTCAACTTGTGGCCTATTACGCCAACGATTACAGGGATTATGTTCCTAATTCCTCGGAGATCGAGCACTGGCCGCTTCCATCCATGTGGCAGTACAAGCTGCTTTACTACTATCTGGACGTCCAGAAATCCACGCCCACGCTGTCGATTTACAACGCTGATTTCCGTTGGGGCAACGGCGCCGGCCCGGAACGGGTTTTCATTTGTCCGGCTGCTCCTGAGCTGGGCCGCACGGGCATTCATCACCAGACCAATATGGGCTACGGGTGGAACTATATGGCCCTTACCCATGTTGACATGAGCCAGTTAAGCACCGATGGGTCCACCGTCCGGATCGGTCAGATGCAGGTTCCGGCGCGCACGATCCTGATCGGCGACAGCGATGCCAGGTGGAACCAGCCGTACATCATCAAGCCGATGAACTTCAAGAACTGGATCGGTTACCCGACTTCCGAGCCTGTGATGCGGCATCTGGACAATGCGAATTTCGCTTTTGCCGATGGGCATGCCGCGACGCATTCGTATGGGGAGACATCTACCGACACGTTTGTCCAACCGGGTTTGTGGGCCGTTCGTAAGGATTAATCCCTTCTCTCGCCCCTGTCACGCCTAAACGGAATCTTTCCATGAAACACAAATCGAGTCTTAAAAATCACTCACAAGCATTCACCCTGATTGAATTGCTTGTTGTCATCTCCATCATTGCAGTGCTTCTGGCTCTCATGCTGCCCGGCCTTCAGCAGGCGCGTGCCGTGGCCAAAAGCACCCAGTGCCTCGCCAATCAGCGCTCCATCGCACAACTGGTTGCCTACTACGCCACTGACAATCGCGATTACGTCCCCACCTCTTCCGAATCCGTGGTCAATGGCGATCCCAATCTCCCCATGCTGTGGTACACCAAGCTCTGTTATTACTACCTCGACATGCGCTATTCCTCGGCAATGCAGGGCAGCCTGGATTTCCGTTTCGGCAACGGCGCCGGCCCAGAACGTGTTTTTGTCTGCCCTGTTGAACCTGAAGTAGGGGGTACGGGCCTTCAGCACAATCGCAATATCGGCTATGGCTGGAACTACCTTGCTCTCACCCATCTGGACATGACCAACCTTAACCTTGATCGCCAGACTGCCCGTATGAGTCAGATCAAGAAGCCGTCGCTGACCATCTTCACAGGCGACAGCCAGATCAACGACTACCAAGCCTATGTGATTCAGCCTGGTTTCTTTAATGGGGGGCCTGTTTACTCCTACGCGGTGAACTATTCCCGCCACCTGGGCAAAGCCAATTTCTCCCTGGCGGATGGCCACGCGGCCACCTATTCCAAGGAGGAATCCTTTAACAGCGATCAGCTTTGGCGAATGGATAAATAGGGGCGAGGCTTTCTTTGGTTTGGTCTTTTCAAAACCGCCCGTTTCACCAAGTTTTTACTCTGACCATCAAGCAAATCACAGGAGCGCTTACTTCAATGCATTATTCGACACAACGAAAACCACGACTTGCTGCTTTTACGCTCATCGAACTCCTTGTGGTCATCGCCATCGTGGGAGTGCTGCTGAGCGTGCTGATGCCATCGCTGAGCCAGGCCAGGGAGACCGCGCGCTCTACCACCTGTCTGGCGAACGAACGTTCCATCGGCCAACTGGTGATGTATTACGCCAACGATTACCGGAATTACACGCCCGCGCTTTCCTCGCCTTACGACACCAATGATCCGACGCTGCCCAACATCTGGTTTACCAAGCTGATCCACTACTATCTGGGCCGACAGCCGGAAACCGGCTGGGGGACCGACTATCGCTACGGCACCGGCCGCGGACCTGAAAAGCTTTTCACCTGTCCCACCGACCCTGAAATGGGCAAAGACGGCCTCAACGAGCGGTTCAGCGTCGCCTACGGCTGGAACTACCTGGCGCTCACCCACCTGGACCGCACCAACCTTACCAGCGACGGCAACAGCGCTCGTTTCAGCCAGATCGAACGTCCTGGTGAAACCATCATGGCAGCGGACAGCAATGCGCTCTGGACCTTTGCCTACATCATCAAACCCCAGGATTTCAAAGGTTATTACAGCGCGATCCACACGGCTACGTACCGGCACAACACAAACGCGAACTTTGTGTTTGCGGATGGCCATGCGGCGAGCCTTGGGCCTGAGACCACGATGGCATCAGACCGGCTCTGGCGCATTTGGAAGGATCTGGGTGTCATCCCGTGAATCACCGTCGCGCTACGGTTGAGAAGTCGAGCGCTGATCGGCGGCTCTTCATCGAGATCTTTTCCTGTGCTTAAAAACCCATTATCTGCGTGAGATTTACGCATCTTTTTGTTCTTGGAAATAAATGAAAAGACCTACAATGCCTCGTCAAATCGTTCGAAAAGTGTGTAAAGAAGGCTTCACGATCATTGAGCTTCTTGTCGTGATCGCAGTTATCGGAGTGCTTATTGCAGTACTCCTGCCTTCGCTCCAGCAGGCGCGCGAGGTGACTCAGAGCGCGGTTTGCATGGGCAGGCAGCGCTCCGTGGCCCAGCTTGTGAACTATTACGCGAACGACAATAAAACCTATGTCCCCTCATCCTCTGAGCCAGTCACGGATATTTTGATTCCCACGATGTGGTTCAGCAAGCTTTGTTATTACTACCTGGATGTCCGCATCACCACGGACCCTAATGACCCATTCAGCCTGAGCGCACGGTATGGCAACGGCGGCGGGCCTGAGCGGATTTTCGTTTGCCCAACGACACCTGACGTAGGCCGCACCGGGCTTCAGCACCAGCGCAACATCGGCTATGGGTGGAACTATCTGGCATTGACGCATTTGGACCTGTCAACGCTTTCTCCTATGTTCGCGACTGCGCGGATGAGCATGATCAAGCAGCCGACCGCCACGATTTTGATCGGGGACAGCCAGATCAATGACTACCAGGCGTACGTCATGAAACCGCTCAATTTCGGCTGGTGGGGCGGCAATCCCTCGTATGCCCCTGAATACCGGCATTTGAACAAAGCCAATTTTGCATTTGCGGACGGCCATTGCGGGCCTTACTCCATGGATGAAAGCTATTACAGCGATGAACTTTGGAGAATGGAAAAATAGCCGGAAATGTTCCTGTTGTTTTGCGCTTGTGTCTGCGCTGCACGGCAAATTTCCAGAGATAATCACCATGCTTAATCTTTATCAAACTGAGCAAAAAAGACGACGGAATGGCTTCACGCTTATTGAGCTATTGGTGGTGATCTCGATCATCGCCATGCTTCTGGCTGTGTTGCTGCCGAGTCTGAAGCAATCTCGTGAGGTTGCCAAAAGCGCTTTGTGTCTGGGCAACCAAAGGTCCATTGCGCAGCTTACGGCGACTTATGCCGAGGACTACAGGCAATATGTGCCTACTTCGCTGGAAGCCACGCCGGATGATGTGCCGGCCACATGGTTCGCCAAGCTGGCTTTTTATTACCTGGGCGTGTCCAAATCGCCCTCTCCCAATATCTATAGTCCGGATCACCGCTGGGGAACCGGCGCCGGCCCTGAGCGCGTTTTCGTGTGCCCCTCGGCCCCGGAGCTTGGCCGCACGGGGCTCAACCACCGCTGGCAGATCGGCTACGGCTGGAACTTCATGGCGCTGACTCATCTGGATGGTGCGGACCTGACCAATACCGGCAACACAGCCCGCATGACCCAGGTGCAGGTTCCTTCGCAAACCATCCTGACCGGCGACAGCGATGACGCCTGGGCACAGGCATATGTCATCAAACCCTATTATTCGGCTGGGCGCTACAACGACGCGTACCCGCCTATTTACAGGCACATGGACAAGTGCAACTTCTCTTTCCTCGACGGCCACGCCACGCCTCTGAAGAAGGCAAACACCTTCTATCACGAGGCTCATCTGTGGACGCTGACCAAATACCAAGTCCCATGGGACGTGGATTCAGGCCCATATGGTCCTTGAGGCCCCAGCCTTATTCCTTACGGCTGGTCGCTCCTTCGCTCTTTGCGTACCCTGCCCTGCGAACCCGTTGTTTTCGCGGGGAATCGTTTCACCGCCTCTTTTTTCAAAGGTTCCCCATCGTGACAGAATCCGTCAATCTCCTGCTCGCTGAACTTAAGACCGACCTGGGCGCCATTCTTCCCACGCTTTATGACGAAAGCCGCACCAGCTTCGTCGTGCAGGCCCGGCAGGCAGACCTGCGAGTGAATGCCTCGGTCAGGACTTATAACCCTGATGCAACCATCACCGTCAACGGCCAGGACATCGGGGTGGGCAAGGGGTCCTTTTCACGCGATCTGGATCCGGGGCTCTCGGTTTACAACATCGTCGTGTCCGCTTCAGGCAAGAGCAGGTCGTTTGAATTGAAGATCGTCCGCCAGCACGACCGGCCCAACTGGGAAGAGCTCGTCAAAGTCGGCCCGTACAAGATCCGCGACTCCTCGGGTCAAGTGACCCACAACGGCAAGCTTTTCATTCTTGGCGGCTACACCCCTGAACTGACCTCCGATGTATGGAGCAGCAGCGATGGCATCAACTGGGAAATGATCGGTGAAATTCCCTCCAAGGATGGCATCAACATCCCCCTGGTTTTCTCCTTCAAGGGGAAAATCTGGGTGACCGACAACAAGGGCAAGTTTTTTTCCTCGCCAGACGGCAAGACCTGGGACCTGGTTTCTGAAGCGATCGGCTGCGGCCACCGTTACGGCGCCGGGTGCTGCGTGTTCAACGACCGCATGTGGGTCATGGGCGCCAAAGGCGTCAGCAACGATGTCTGGTCATCGAGCAATGGCATCGACTGGCGCCTGGAAACCGAGCACGCACCCTGGAGCCCGCGCCAGGTGTTCGGCAACCTCGTCGTCCTGGGTGATCAGATGATCATGGTGGGGGGGGGCATTGTGAACTACCAGCCATTTAAGGGGTATCGCGATGTCTGGGCCACCAAGGACGGCAAAACCTGGTCCCAGCTCACCGATCAGGCACCGTGGGCAGGGCGGATCTGGAGCGAAGCGCAGGTTTATAACAACCGCATCTGGCTCCTGGGAGGCTTTCGCGCGCAACCCACGTGGCAGAATTTCAACGATGTCTGGTACTCGGCTGATGGCGTGAACTGGAAGCTCTTTGAGTCCGCGGACCTGTGGAGCCCGCGTCACGAAGCCTGCACCTACGTTCATGATGACGCCTTGTGGGTGGTGGCGGGCAACGCATGGCCGCTCATGAACGATACGTGGCGTTTGAAACTCACGGGCCTGGCTTTCACCACCCAACCTGTGATCGAAGAATATGTGGGTTGCCGTTACGACTACAACGCTCAAGCCGACTTTAACAAGAGCGCCAAGCCGGTCCGTTTCCGGCTGATCAAGGCACCGGCCTGGCTGAAGCTGGATTCAAACACCGGCAAGCTGACAGGCATTCCCACGGAAGTGGGCTTTGTCAATGTGGTGCTTGAGGCGTATGACAACGATGGTGAAACCGCCCAGCAATCCTTCGACATCCGTGTGACGAGTATTTGATGACGATGTCGTGGTAACGTTTATCTGACCGGGCCGGCGATGGTTGATCGCCGGCCCGGTTGGCGTTTTCAGGGGGGATATTCAGGGCTGTGGATGATGGATCTGGATGGGCTGTCAGCCGGTCTGGATGAATCAACTTGCGCGATTATTTGACCTAACATTTGTTTTTGCAGTCGTTTGGCGTTGTTGGCCGATAAATTCATTACATGTTTAATGTGCCTACGTCCGATAATGGTTGGAACCTGGGGCATGATCTCCCTATGATTCCAGCATGGTAAACGGGGCTTTTGGGAGCTATCTGTTTTGAAAAAGCGAAAGTGTGACAAGTGCGACCAGCAGGCGACCTTCCACTGCGTGGAGATCGTCAAAGGTCACAAGGCTGAAAAGCACTTGTGCGAGGCGCACGCATTGGAAGAAGGCTTGATTGCCGGGACAACCGGCGCGGCCGCCGGGAAGACGGAACACGCGCCGATCAATGAGCTTTTGAGCAACTTCATCAAGACGCACAGCGCTCCGGCGCGGGTGGACAATCCGACTTGTTCCGGATGCGGACTGACTTTTGCGAAATTCAAGGAAACAAGTCTTCTGGGATGCCCGGCGTGCTACGAGGCGTTTGCAGAGCAGCTTCATCCGCTTTTAGAGCGGGAGCATGAATATGGGAGCGCGCATGTGGGGAAAGTGCCGCGGCGGGCCAACGGGCAGGAGGCGATGAATTCGCGGCTGCTGAGGCTGAGGAAGAGCCTGGCGGATGCCGTGGCGAATGAGGATTTTAGGTCTGCTGCGCGATTGCGGGATGAACTCAAGAAAATTGAAAGCCAAGTGAAATGAGCTTACGGCGACTGGGAGATTATGCGGGCGATTGGTTTGCGGGGCAGGCGCCCGGGGCCGAGGTGGTGATCTCATCGCGTGTGAGGCTGGCACGTAATCTGGCGGGGTTTGCGTTTGTGAACCGTTGCACGCCGCTGGAGCGGCGGGATGTAATGGAAAAGACCAACGCCGCGTTTTTGGATAGCCCGCTGGCGTCGGTGATGAAATGGTCGGACCTGACGAGCGTGCCGGAACTGGACCGCCAGCTTCTGGTGGAGCGGCATTTGATCAGCCGTCAGCATGGGCAGGTGACGCCGGAGCAGCCGCGCGCCGTGATGGTGGGGGGCGATGAATGCAGCTCGGTGATGGTGAATGAGGAGGATCACTTCCGCATTCAGGTGATCCGTCCGGGGTTGCAGCTTGCCGAGGCGTTTGAGCTGGTGAACTTGATCGACGACGCGCTTGATGAAAAGGTGCAATACGCTTTTTCGCAGAAATACGGATATCTGACGGCATGCCAGACGAACGTGGGGACGGGCATCCGGGTGAGCGTGATGCTGCATTTGCCGGGACTGAAAGTGACGGGCGAGATTGAGAAGGTCAAGCGCGCGGCAAGGGATATGCATCTGGCGGTGCGGGGGATGTTCGGCGAGGGGTCTGAAGCGCTGGGCGATCTTTATCAAATATCCAACCAGACAACGCTGGGACGGTCTGAGGAAGAAATCCTGCGGGATTTTGCCGAGGCCATCGTGCCCAAGATCATCTCCTATGAACAGCAGGCACGGCAGGCCATCGCCAAGCAGCGGCCAGTGATCCTGGAAGACAAGATCTGGCGCGCGTGGGGCGTCTTGAATCACGCGCGGCTGTTGGGGACTGAAGAGGCGCTGGCGCAGTTATCGATGCTGCGGCTGGGGATCTACACCGGGGCGGTCAAAGACCTGGATCTGGATGCGATTAACCAGCTTTTCATGCTGATTCAGCCGGCGCACCTGCAGAAGGTGACAGGACGGCCCATGGAGCCGGCGACGCGGCGCGAGGAACGGGCGCGCTTCATCCGCCAGCGGTTGGCACGGTGAGATGCTGAGTGGTCTTTCAAGTGAAAAATGATGGATGGAAGAAGCAGAAAAGACATGCTCACGCGGACGAGAGCATGGCACGCAGAAAAGTCGATCCGTCAATTGACATTTGAAAGACCATCAGGTTTGCCTGATGGGGTGGTTTGTCTTTTTCATGTGACGGATTGCCTTGGGATCGGGTGCTACCATTGATTGGATCAGGGAAGCGTTTTAGATCTCTCATGGGTGAGGGTTGCCATGTCACGGATATTGACGGCGGTGATGGTGGGATGCGTGCTTGCGTTTGGGGCTGGGGTGCGGGCGGATGAGAAGGGAGACACGGCGGCTGCGGCGGAGCGTGTGGCGGATGTGATGGCCGAGGCGGAGCGGCTTTATGTGCGGGGCGCGTTTGATGATTCCATGAAGGTGCTGCTGTCGGCTTTTCCAAAAGCGGGGCGGACGCCGGCACAGACGGTGGTGCTGGCGAATGCAGTCCGGAGGCATGATCCGAAGCTGGCGTATGAGATGCACAGGCAAGCCGCGCTTGCCGCGCCAGAGAACTCGTCTGCGCAGTTTGAGTGGGCGGTGGATCAACAGCGTGCGCGGGAGTGGGCAGGGGCTGCGGCGTCCTATGCGGCATTCGACAAGCTGAGGCCCGGGTTTGCACCTGCCTATGGGCTTTGGGCGCAGTGTTTGATCGAGCAGGGGAAGCTTAAGGAAGCCTGCGCAATGTGGGCCAGGTCGGAGGCGCCGGGCGCGTATGGATCGCTGCAGGAATTCCAGCGGCTGGTGTGTGAGGCGAACTGGCAGGTTTCGCCTTTTGCAACGCGTAAGGAACTGTTCATCAAAGCGCGCGGGGGCGACATGGATGCGGCGCGGAGCCTGGTGGCGCTTGACGCGAATTTCCCCAGCAACTGGTGGACGCAGGGGCCGATGCCGGCGTATTTGACGGGTGATCTGGAGATGCTGGAGAAGGTGAAGTTTGCCGATACGCATGGGATCAAGGAGATCATGGACGCCGGGCAGGTGGCGCAGGCGGTGTTGCGCCGACGGGTGGATATGGCGGAGTTTTTGAAGCAGAAAGGATATCTGTTTGACCCCAAGGGAACGCTGCCCAAAGATCCGGCTGCGATGTCGGTGATTGTCGGTGCGGCGATTGCACGCCGCACGCTGACGCAGGAGGAAGCGATCGATGCGTGGGGGGCGACTGTGCTAAATGCGGGTAAGGCGGCCAAAGATCCTGAGCTTTTGACGGTGGCGGCGAATATCTATGCGGGGACGGCGGAATTGGAAAAAATTCAGCAGTTCGGGTGGGACAACACCAAGGACGACCGGTTTGCCGGGTCGCTGATCATGGGGCTTTATCTGGCGGGCAAACTGGCTCCTGAAGATGCGCGGCTTACACGGGCGATGAAGGATTTTCCGCGTAATTCGCAGATCGCGGCGGTGAATGTGGAACTGCTTGCGAGCGCGGAAAAGCTTTCCGAGCAGGCTGTCGCGGCGGCGATCAAGGCGGAATACAGTCGCTTTTCCGTGGTGTATCCGGAACAGGAGCCGTCGGCACGGATGCTGGCAGGGTATTTCAAGGTGTTGGATGGATTGATCAAGAGCAAGCAGAAGGCGTGAGGCTCAGGGCATGAGGAATGCGCCGGCTGGTGTGTAGTTGGGACTCCAGTAGATGTTGTTGGCGGAGGAGCCGCTGTTGGCCCAGTAGGCCCAGGATTGGCCGGGGATGAGGCGTTGCCAGGTGACGTGGCCATCGCCGAAAAGTGCGTTTACACCATCGGGCGTGGAGGGGTCGCGACGCGTCGCGTGATTGGGTGTGAGGGGGATGTAGCTTGAGATGGTGGGGGCGTATTCGGCGATGTCGGCGGCGAGAAAGTGGTTGGAGAGCGTGGGCATGAGGCGGTGGCCGGGTTTGAGGGTGGTGACCAGCGGCCCGTATCCTTGCGCGGAGGATTTGAAGGGGTTTGCGGCCCAGCCGGAGTCGATGTTGCCGAATTTGAAATTGCTGGGGTCGACAGCGAGCCCGCCCCAACCGCCGAGGTAGTAGTAGGTCATTCTTCCGCCGAGGCCGGAATCAGGTTTGTCCCAGGGGCCTGTGCTGCCTTTGAAAGGGCCGGCGGTGGGACAGATGGTGGCTTTAATGGGCAAGCCATAGTAGTCGCGGACAACATCGGCGGCGGAAGCGGCGATGTAGTTGCGTGCGGAGTGGTTGTTGCCGGGGGGGAGCTGCTTGCGATCCTGTTCGTAGACGAATGCAACATTGCCTATGCTGCGGATCTGGGCTGCGCAGACGATGCGGTGCGCGGTGTCACGGGCGCTGGCCAAAGCGGGGAGCAGGAAGGCGACGAGTACGGAGATGATGGAAATGACCACCAGCAGTTCAATAAGGGTGAAAGCTGAAGAAAAGGAGCGGATGGGGGCGTTTTTAGACACGTGGAACCTCAAAGAGATGAAGAGAAGTAACGGCAGGTCTGGCCCGGGAGATAAGAACCAACGATTTTTTCGATGCGGACGATATGAGAGCCGGATTGGAGGCCCTGTGCGAGCATGGATGCGCCGCGGAGGATGAGATCGTGGGTGGGAGTGAGGATGCGGCTGAGCTTGGGGAGGCCTTCGGGCTGGGGTTTGTCGGAAGGGACGATGGCCAGGAGGGTGAATTGAGCGGGGACGTCGAGACCGGCGTGGGTCATGGCAGTTAGCAGGGCGGTGGCGCGGGAACCTTCCTCGACCAGGAGGGCGGTTGGACGCGGGGTGAGGCCCTTGAGCCAGGCGACGGCGTTGGTGTAGTCTGTTTCGCGGCGGCCTTGAAAGTGCCAGATAAGCCCGGCGGGAAGGGAATGGCGGGCGAGGCTGGACTGGAAGGCGGCGGAAAGCAGATCAAAGTAGCGGCTGCCTTCGCGGGAGCAGAGCGCGATGCGGGTATGGCCCAGGCCTGCCAGAAGGCCGATGGCGAGGGTGGCGGTGGCTTCCAGGTCGAGCGTGACATTTCCAATGCCTGCGGGGCAGGGGCCGTCGGTGGGCTCGCCCAGGAGGACGCAGGGGACGCGGGTGGCTTCCATGGCCAAGGCGAGTTTGACGGGGACTTTGCCGTAGAGCAGGACGCCATCGTGGCGACCGGCCCAGGCAGCGAGGGCGAGGGTGGAGGCGTCGTCGACGGTGGGCATGAAACGGAGGCCCAGATCGCAGTGGAGGCGTTCGAGCTCGTCGTGCATGAGGGCGAGTTGGTCGGAAAAGCCGGGGGATTCGGAGAAGCCGACGACGACGACCCCGACGCGGAGGCATTTGATGTGAGCCTGGGTGACGATGCAGCCGACGCCGGGGACGGTTTGGAGGAGGCCCTGGGCCTGCAGGGAGGCGAGCGCCTGGCGAACGGTGCCGACGGTGACGTCGTAGCGGTGCATGAGGGTGCGATAGGAAGGGATGAGTTGGCCGGGTTTGAGCTTTCCCTGGAGGATCTGGGCGTGGAGATCCTGAGTGATGGTTTTGTGGCGGGTGAGGTTTTCTTTGGCGAATGTGGTCATAGGGATGAGGTGCTATGGTGTGTATCCTAGCAGTGTTGATTGTGCGTGAAAAGAGTTATTTTCATGAAAATTTGACGGTTAAGTGCTATGTAGCACTTAATGAGGGAAGTAATGAGGGAAAAGAAATGCACATCGAAGGCGGGATGTTTGAAGTATTTAGGAGACAAAGGGGGTAATGTTTGCGCCCTGTTGGCTTTATCAAGCCAGGTTGAATTTCCCCCACCAGGCCTCTCGGCCTACTTGTTGAAAGAGGAAACGTATGAAGACTCCTGTGACATTGACGACTGAAGGCTGTGACCGTTCGACGGCTTACCACCAGGCGAACAAGATTGTGCGCACATCCAAGGGTGTGTTT
The DNA here is from genome assembly GCA_964527265.1 of uncultured Phycisphaeraceae bacterium. Lineage (GTDB taxonomy): Bacteria > Planctomycetota > Phycisphaerae > Phycisphaerales > Phycisphaeraceae > CAZGOM01. The sequence continues at coordinate 42,054 of CAZGOM010000030.1, forward strand.
GTGACGTGGCTGGACTCGGAATACCGGTGTGTGCTGGCGCAGTTGGATGAGGCGGGGGGCGTGGTTCAGCAGTATCCGTTCGCCAAGGCGTGGGACAACCACTGCGGGGCGGCGATCACAATGACGCCGGATGGGGAGCTGCACATGGTTTCGGGGAGCCATTCGATGGCGTTTTTGTATTTGAGGAGCAAGACGCCGTGGGACAAGGGGTCCTGGGCGCTGCCGGAGGTGGTGGGGCAGAGCGCGACGTATCCGAGCCTTGCGCACACGCCTGACGGAGTGGTGCATCTGGCGCATCGCAGGAATGGGTTGGCTCAAGATGAGCATTGGGGCGTGACGCATTACATGACGTCGAAGAACAGGCCGTGGGGGCCGCAGAGGGGGTTGTTCTGGCGTATGCCGGCGCCGCTGTACACGTATCCGACGAATTCGCTGTGCTCAGGTCCGGACGGGACGATGCACATGGTGATCGAGTGGTACAAGACCTGGCCGGGCGGGAAGGATGGCCCGCCGGCGCGGAGCCTGGGCGTGAGCCATTACACGCTGCCGCCTGGGCCGGGGAATGGTGAGTTCGCCAAGTATATGTGGAAGCATTCGGATGGGCGGGACGCGGTGCCTTGGCCCATCAAGTTTGAGGATTCGCAGCCTTTGGCGTATCCGGGCGGACGGAGCCCGCGGCCGGGAAATGTGGTGGTGCTGCCGGATGGAAGAGCGGTTTTCGGAGTATGGAACAGTGATGACTCAACGGCGGCGCTGGCGGTGCAGCAGGCGGACAAGTCGTGGAAGCATTTCGATTTGACGGAGGCTGGGCACAAAGCGGATCCGGGGCGGAAGTTTGGCTCGCAGCCGCAACTGGGTGTGAATGCGAAAGGTGAGGTCGTGGCGGTGATTTGCCGTGAGAAGGACGGGGAGTGGGGCGGCGTGACGAGCCAATTGTTTGTGTTTGTGATTAACCCGGCGACGGGCGCGGTGATCCGGCAGCAGGCGGTGCCGAAGGTGGTGGGCGATCAGCCGGACTGGCTGGCGAGCTTGGAGAAGCCGGGGCCGGGTGTGTACCCGGAGACGTTCCATCTGATTTATCAGACGGGCGTGCGGGGCGCGGGGTGTGTGAATGATGCGGTATGCCGCGTGGTTTACACGGTGGTGGGCTAAGAAGGCGAACGGCTGAGCGAGTGCCTGGGCAAAGAAGCTGGGCACAGCGCCATTGCGTCAAAGTCATTGCAAGGCCCGCCTCCGGTTATTTGGGGGCGGGCTTTGTTTTATCCTGTGCGAGGATGGCGTCGACGAAGGCGGTGAGTTCGGGGTTGAGGTGGGCGAAGGTGGAACTCTTTTTGAGGGTGTTAAGCCTGCGGAGGATGAGCGGGCGGGATTCATCCATGAGTCTGGGGTAAAGGAGGGCCATGGTTTTCTGGGTGGAAGCAAGGAGACGCTTGATGTCCTGCGTGTTGAAATTTTCGTGGCTCATGGGGACGGCGAGGATGCCGATGAAGGCCTGGGTGAGAGCGATTTTGGACAACTCAAACGTTTTGATGCGGGCGGCGGAGGTTGGGTCGTCGGGATTGAGGGTGGTTTCGAGTTCTTCGATGTTGTCGAAGAGCACGGCATAACTCTGGATTTCAATGTTGAGGAGTTCCAGGAGATCGGTGGTGGAGACGGAGTTTGCCCTGGAGGCTTTGCTGTAGAGGGAGGCCGCAGTGTTGATTGAGGAGTAGACGGAGAGGGAGAGTGTCATGCGATCGGTGATCGGGGTGTTTTTGTCTTTACATGCGTTGAAGTTATCCGGCGAAGTAAGGCGAGCGAAGAGGGCGGCTGAGTTGGGACTTTGATAGCGGGGGAGCCCTTTGTATTCGACATTTGCGATGCGGGTGAGGGCTTCGACTGCGGCGCTTAATTCCTGAGGGGACCAGGGTTTGGCAGGGTCGGGGACGCCGAGCTCTTTGTATTTTTCGGGTGATAGGGAGGTGTCCGGTGTGGAGGTTTTGTCGAAGGGGATGGCCTGGGCAGCGCTGGAATCGTTTTCTTGCGCTGGGGCTGCATTTGCGGCGATGGCAAGGCCCGCGATGCAAAGGGAGGCAATAAAAAGAGAGCGTAAGCGAGGGGAGGAGGACATCGTGGGGTTCCTTGATTTGCGAGGGGAATATTTTATCAGCCTGCGAGAGTCGGGAAATGCCTGATGGAAGGGTGGGAGAGAGCGTCTTACCATGCGCGTGAATGTCTGATGCTAATCAAGGATTAGCATCGGGTTAGCGGGTTATGCACCGAAAAAAACTTTTTTGGAAAAAGGAGGTTTTTTCGGAGTCGGGTTTTATAATCCGGTGAGTCGCCGGTTTGATGGTCGACAAGTGGCATGCGGGCCGGCGGCCCACGTCCAAGGTCCTAACCCCAATTTCATCCAGTGTTTTTGAATCGCTCTATTTGGTTTGCAGAAAGGAGGTCGGCATGGGTCTTCGTGAAGACATCTTGAAGGATCCGGTGGCGAGTCTGGAAATGCGCGCGGCGCTGACGGTGACGGGCGACGAAGTCGTCCGAAACGTGGCCAAGCGCATGCGAACAACGCATCTGGGATGCGCGATCGTAGTGGACGCAGACGGGAAGCCGGTGGGCAAATTTACCGAGCGTCTATATGTCAAGCTGGTGGCGGCTGATCCCAATGCCGCGGGCGATCCCGTGGCGAAGCACATGTACCACGACCCGGATGCGATTTCGCAAGATGCGAGCGTGTCTGAGATGGTGGCGCTGATGCAGT